>CALDPL010000140.1 GCA_937911965.1 uncultured Allomuricauda sp.
GACATTGGGGTCGTTCTTGGCCAAATCGTTCCCGAGGTCCCGAACCTTGCCATAGTTGGCATAGAATACTTCCCTTTGTTCGGGGGTCAAGCTGCTGAATTGGGAGCGTTCATACCATTCGATTCCCAGGGAGTCCGCCACTTTTTTATAGATCTTGGTCATGTATTTGTTTCGGGCCTCATGCTTCTCCGTGTTCAAATAGGAACTGAAGGCCACCGTCTGGACCACCCCTCCGTTTTCCTTGAGCATCAAAAGTTGTTCGTCATCCAAATTTCGGCTGTGATCGCAGAGGGCCCTGGCCGAAGAGTGGGAGGCGATTATCGGGGCCTTTGATAGCTCGATCATCTGGATCATGGCCTCCTTGGAGGGATGGGAAACATCGATCATGATTCCCAATCGGTTCATTTCTGCCACGGCCTTTTCACCCAGCTCGCTGAGCCCCTGGTGCAGCCATTGGTCGTCTTCCTCTCCGGTGTTGGAGTCGCTGAACTGGCTATGGCCGTTATGGGATAGGGAAATATACCGGGCGCCCAGTTTGTGGTATTCCTCGATTTTGGAAAGATCCTCTCCCAGGGGATAGGCGTTCTCGACCCCGATCATGGCCACTTTTTTGCCCGAGGCAACGATCCGTCGGACATCCTCCGAGGTCAGGGCCAGCTCGATCTGGTCGGGGGCATACTGCTCACACAGCCTGTGGATGGCATCAAATTTGGCCATGGCGTTCTCCGAAGCCTTGGCATAACCTTCGGGGTCCAGTTCCCCCTGGCCGGTATATACGATCAACCAGGCCACATCCAGGCCCCCTTCCTTCATTTTGGGAAGGTTCACCTGGGTGTCGAGATTCTGGGTGTAATTGATGCTGTCCGTAAAATTATTGACATTGAAGTCATCATGGGTGTCAATGGTGATGACGGAATCGTGGATGCGTTGGGCCCTTTCTTCCAAGGTTTCAACAGTGTCGGTTTTTTTCTCTCCACATGAAATACATAGGCAGAGGCTCAATAAAAGATAAGTTTGTCTCATAGTTGGATTTATTACACCTACAAATAAAGCAATTTGACAACAGAATCGGGTCAATAGATAACAATAAATTGTCTTCAGGGGGATTTATCAACAATTTTAAGGGACAATATCAACCTTATTCAACTGATAATTTTGGGAACCCGGGAACTGCTAAACTATCTTGAAAAACTTGAAATCTCCCTGAGCTCCTTTTCCTATGGGGAACTCGGGACCGAAGAGGCCGTGGCCCTTAAAAGGTCGTTCGAGCAATTCAAACACGGATTGGAGGACAAGGTATTCGGAGTCGATGGAAAAGACCGGCTCCAGGACCTTTATCATAGTTTGGGTATCCGTGGGACCGGAGAGGGTGAAGTCCCTGACCAAAATCATGGGGTGGTGGATTTTGAGATCCTATTGGACCGGTTACAGGGCACCCCGTTGAACCAAGAACAAATCCAAATTGTGAAAGCCTTGAAGAAATTGGCCCAAAGTCCCGAGGGATCCAAAAAGCCCCGGGCACGATCCAATCCCAAGAGTTCCCTGGCCACCCATATCGAGTATATAGAGAAGGACCTGGGTCGTGAAAACCCACAGCACAGCATAGGGCTGAAAACCGTCTTGGAGGAGTGCATGGGACAGATGGAACTTATGGAGGAGGTGGTCAGGATATTCAAACAGAACCTCCTGGAATTCATCGGTTGTACCAAGGTACAATTGGACCATGGCAATTTTGTGGCCCTGGGCCTCGCCTGTCAAAAATTGATTCCCAGCCTTAGTATGATGAAGACCCATGGCCTGCTCGAAACGGTCCAACAGATGGCCATCCAATGCCGAAAGGATATGGACCGCAAACACCTCGAATTCCTTTATCGGCAGTTTATGGAGGAATTACCCGCAATCCAGGAGCAGGTGGACTTTGAAATGGAATTGCTCAGAACCGTGCAAAAGACCCGATCATGAAAGATAACCAACTTCCCGCTTACCTACAAAGTGTTTTCCACCCCTTGTTCCAACATGCCAAGGACTTGGAATCCAAACTTATGCTCATCGATGAAATGCTTGCAGTGGGGGACGAAAAAGAAATCCCCCTGCTCGTCGAACTGGAATCCCACCGGGAACCCAGGATCAGCAATAGGGCATTTGCCATCAAAACTGCCCTTCAAAACAAGCTGGGCATGATTTCCGAGAGTGAACGCAGAAGGCTTCCCATGAACCTCTGCTTTATTTACGATGAATTCAACATCAGGCCCAGCAAGGTCGATCCGGACCTTGACTTTGAAGTTGCCCTGGATCTATTGGACAAACAATGAAAACGGGATTTCACAACAAAATCAGGAAATTTGACCACATTTTGTTGCCCCTCCATACGCTATGGACTAGATTCACGTTATAAGCTTAACCCCAAACAATATAAACCCCCGAACTGCTATGTTGTACGATACCTACGGAGAAGAATACCTGGCCTTTCTTCAAGAACTGAACGAGATTCTGAGTTTGAACGAATTGGCCGAACTCGATTACCTATAGTCGAATCCATAAAACAATTCCCAGATCATGAAAAATCATAACCAAGAAAACACCGCATACCTGAACTTCATCAGGGTATTGAACGAAATGCTCATTGATTCCGACATCAATCAATTGAGCCACCCTTAAGGGATAAAGTGTAGTCAAGAAAAAGTGGAAGTTCCCCAATGGAGCTTCCACTTTTTCATTGGCACTCATCCCAAATAGGATTTCAGGATTTTGCTCTTGGAAGTATGCCTGAGTTTTCTGATGGCCTTTTCCCTGATCTGGCGAACCCTTTCCCGGGTCAGGTCAAAGGTGCCCCCGATCTCCTCCAGGGTCATGGAGGGTTGGTCCCCGATCCCATAATACAAACGGACCACGTCCGCTTCACGTGGGGAAAGGGTATCCAAGGCCCGATTGATCTCGGTGTTCAGGGATTGGTGCATCAGTCCCTTGTCCGGCCTGGGGGAATCCCCGACCAACAGCACATCGTACATATTGGAGGTTTCCCCTTCCTTCAAGGGTGCATCCATCGAGACGTGCCGGCCCGTGTTTTTCAAGGACTGTTGGACCTCGGTCACGGTCATATCGAGCTCCTTGGCGATCTCCTCGACCGAAGGGGGGCGTTCATGGGCCTGTTCCAGATAGGAGAAGGTCTTCTTTATTTTATTGATGGACCCAATCTTGTTCAGGGGCAACCTGACCACCCTGGACTGTTCGGCCAGGGCCTGTAGGATGGATTGCCGGATCCACCACACCGCATAGGAAATGAATTTAAAACCCCTGGTCTCATCGAACCTTTTGGCCGCCTTGACCAGGCCGACATTCCCCTCATTGATAAGGTCGGGCAGGTTGAGACCTTGATTCTGGTATTGTTTGGCCACCGAAACCACAAAGCGCAGGTTCGCATTGGTCAATTTTTCCAGGGCCTGTTGGTCCCCGGCCCTGATCTTCTGTGCAAGTTCCACTTCTTCCTGGGCCGTGATCAAATCGATCTTGCTGATGTCCTGTAGGTATTTATCAAGGGATTTGGACTCCCGGTTGGTTACTTGCTTGATGATTTTTAATTGCCTCATTCCTATCGACGTTTTCAAAAAGTTATAAGCCTACATAATACATTTTTAAAACCGATTTTCCAAGCCGCAAACGTTATTGTTATCAAAATGTTATGAGCGAAACATTCCAACGACAAAACAACCCTCCCAAGTCCGATTGTTGATAGTATCTTGATAGAAATGAAGCGGCATGATGAGTGGGAACACAAAAAACCCCTAATTTTGTAGGGTTTTTTAAATTGGAACCCAAATAAGTCCGATCCCTTGGAGGTAAACAAAGAGACAAGCACCAAAACCCTGTACGATTACCAAAGAGAAGATCTTCAAAAGATCTTCAAGTACTTGGACGAAGTACCCCCGGGCACCAACATTCTTTATCAGCTGCCCACCGGCGGGGGGAAAACCGTGGTGTTCTCCGAAATTACCCGTAGGTTCATCAAAAACACCGGAAAAAAGGTCATGGTGCTCACCCATCGCATTGAGCTGAGCAAGCAGACCTCCCAGATGTTGGATGGCTTTGGCGTGGCCAACAAGATCATCAACAGCGAGGTCAAGGAACTGTTCGACCAACAGGACTATATGTGTTTTGTGGCCATGGTCGAAACCCTGAACAACCGCTTGCAGGAAGAAAAGGTGGTCATTGACAATATCGGGCTTGTCATTATCGATGAGGCGCATTACAATTCCTTTCGGAAGCTCTTCAAGTATTTTGAACAGGCCACCATCCTGGGGGTAACGGCAACCCCACTGAGTTCCAACATCAAACTTCCGATGAAGGATCACTTCAAGCATTTGATCATCGGGGAATCCATTAAATCCCTGATCAAAAAGCGCTTTTTGGCCAAGGCCAACCTCTACAATTACGATGTGAGCCTCAAAACCCTTAAATTGGGCATACACGGGGACTATACCGTAAAATCCTCAGACGAACTCTACGGTACCCACAGCATGCTGGGGAAGTTGGTGTCGGCCTATGAGGAATTGGCCAAAGGGACCAAGACCCTGATTTTCAACAACGGGATCAACACTTCCCTGTACGTATACGAAACCTTCAAAAAAGCAGGCTACAACATCCAACACCTGGACAACAAGAACACCGCAGCGGAAAGAAGGGAAATCCTGGACTGGTTCTCCCAGACCCCCGATGCCATCCTGACCTCGGTGAGCATCCTCACCACTGGCTTTGACGAACCCACCGTCCAAACCATCATCCTGAACAGGGCCACCAGGTCGCTGACGCTTTATTTCCAGATGATCGGCAGGGGCTCCAGGATCTTGCCGGACAAGGACGAGTTCACGGTAATCGACATGGGGAACAACATAGCCCGTTTTGGACCTTGGGACGCGGCGGTGGATTGGCAGGAAATCTTCCATTTCCCGGACTTCTATCTTGAGAACATCAAGAACGACGAGGATATCGAGCGTGATTTTGTTTATGAAATGCCCGAAAGCCTCAAAGCCAAATTCAGTAAATCGGCCAATATTGAATTCGACATCAAAGAAGAATACAAAAAAGTCTTTGCCCAGGGCCTGAAATCCAAAATGGTCCTGGAAAAAAGCATTGAACAACACGCCCAGATCTGTGTGGAAAACAGTGAGGACGTCTTCGATGCCCGTATCCTGGCCAAGGAACTCAAGGAGGAGATCGCCTATAGGGTAAAGCAATATTCCTATTGTATCATGAACAACACCAAGAATTACAAGGAATGGCTGGAGGAGGATTATGAGCGTAAACTGCGTTCGAGCATCTCAAAGAAATTCGCTGAAATGATGTAGCCCGGCATCGGGTCGGTCCGAAACCCAAAAGTACATGGCAAAACAACTCCTGATCCTCGGTCATGTATGGCCGGAACCCAAGACCACGGCGGCCGGGTCCCGTATGATGCAATTGTTGGAGGCCTTTCTGTCCATGGGATATCGGATCGAATTTGCCTCCACAGCGACCATGACCCCCCATAGCATGGACCTGGAGTCCTTGGGAATAGCCACCACTGGAATTGAACTGAACAACCCCAGTTTTGATGGGTTTGTCAAAAAGTTGGTCCCCGATTTGGTGGTCTTTGATCGATTTATGGTAGAGGAACAGTTTGGCTGGCGGGTGGCCGAACAGGTCCCCAGAGCCATCCGTATGCTCAATACCGAGGACCTGCATTCCCTGAGAAAGGCCAGGGAGGAGGCCCATGGGGCAGGGGAGCGGTTCTCCCTGAAAAATTGGAAGGACCATCCCATGACCCTGCGGGAGTGCGCCAGCATCTATCGTTCGGACTGCAGCCTTTTGATCTCCACCTTCGAAATGGAACTCTTGGAAAAAGGCTTGGGAATCCCCAAGTCCCTATTGTTGTACCTGCCCTTTATGGTAGGGGGCATAACCCCGGAAACCCTTGAAAATTGGCCGAGTTTTGACAAACGGAGGGACTTTGTCCACATTGGAAATGGAAGGCACCGTCCCAATGTGGATTCCATTCGCCTGCTCAAATTCGAGCTGTGGCCACAGATCAAAAAAAGCCTGCCGGAAGCCAAACTTCATATTTATGGGGCCTACCTTCCCCGGGAAATCCTCGAAATGCACGATCCCAAAAGCGGGTTTTATGTCGAAGGTTGGACCGAGGATCTGGAGGGGACGCTCCAAAATGCGAGGGTCCTTTTGGCGCCCCTGCGATTCGGTGCGGGGATAAAGGGCAAATTATTGGATGCCATGTTGCATGGAATCCCCTCGGTGACCACTTCGATCGGATCGGAGGGCATGAAGGGGAAGCTCCCCTGGAACGGGGCCGTGGAAGATGATGGGGAAGTCTTTGTCCAACAGGCAGTAGAACTGTACCAAAACCGGGAGAAATGGGAAAAGGCCCAATCCCATGGGGAAGAGCTGGTCCGGGAACATTTTGACAAGCGGATCCACCGCGAGGCATTGAAAACGCATTTGGCCCACTTGGAAGACAAGTTGGACGACCATCGCTCCCAAAATCTTATTGGAAAGATCTTAGGGCATGAAATCCATTCAAGTACCAAATATATGGCCAAGTGGATCGAGGAAAAGAACCGTCCTTGATTCCAGGGGCAGGTTCTGTGCGTGTAGCCTTTTTTCTTGCTTTGCCCATCGAGGGTGGTATCACTATACAAAAACCAATCCAAAAACTTCATTGCCTTGGTGTTCGGGAAATTCTTTGTCAATTCAACGATTCCAGCGATATCAAGCGTGTCGGACAAACGCTCTTTACCGTCTACGGCTGTAAATTTGAAACCGTGAGTGGCACTCACGAGTTCGTTGCTTTCAGATTTTAACTTTCGTTTTAGCCTACGGCAATAATAGCCGAAATATCGTAATGCTGTGTGTTATAGTTTTTACCATCTGAGGCAGTTATTCGAAAATCTCGAATAACTGAATTTTCATCCAATTCATGGTCCGAAAAAATCTTCTTTAAGTGATAATTAATGGTATGTGTTTCCACATTATAAAGCACGCCCATCATTTTTTGCGACAACCAAATGTTCTCATCGGCATAAACAACATTTACATCACTTTCACCGGAAGCGGCAATAAAGGTTAAGTATTCCGCTGCTGAAGAGCGTACGGTAATTTTTTAGGTTGATTGCTTTTTGCCCATGATCTAGCTTTTGATTTCTTTTTCAATTTCATTTATATCCGCCTTCAATTCAATTGGTGAAATTCTCATTGATGAAACGATAGAATAATGTACCGAGAACAAACTGTTTAAAAGCCCATCCATCAACTGATCCACGGGCATCGTTGGCTATTCTCCATATTTTGGCTTACAAATCTGCTCTTTGTTGTATGCTGGTCATTCTTTGTCTTTTAATAAATCTTTTGCATTAACATCTAAAATTTTAGCAATTTCAAAAAGTACTTCAAGCCTACGGACGATGATTGCGGAAATATCGACCCCGCTCCGGGTCGGGATCGAGACGGAATCCTAAATGGAATAGTTGCTGTCCGAGGGTGCTTCCCCTTGGGCCAAAGCGGGAGAGGCGGCAAGCAAAAAGAGAATGCCAAAAATGATTCCCCTACAACTTTTTGGGTTTCCTTGGCCCGGGGTCAAGGTTTGTCCATTTTATACCCCGGCCCGTGGACTACACGACCCGGAAATGCTCCGGTATGTTCCCCGTCCCTCAAAACCTGGGTCCCATTGACAAACACATGGATCATGCCTTCGGCGTACTGATGGGGCTGCTCGAAAGTTGCCCGATCGTTTATGGTCCCGGGATCGAAAAGCACCACATCTGCGTAATTGCCCACACTAAGGGTTCCCCGTTTTTTGATTTTAAGGTTGTTGGCCGGCAATTGGGTGAGCTTGTGTACGGCCTCTTCCAGGGAAATCACCTGTTCGTCCCGTACATATTTGCCCAAGAGCCGCGCAAAGTTCCCATAGGCCCGGGGGTGGGGATTGGAGTTCAGGAACACCCCTTCCGGGGCCATGGATCCCGCATCCGAGCCGAAGCTCATCCAGGGCAGGGCAATCTGTTTTTTGACGTTCTCTTCGGACATCATAAAGTATATGGTTCCCACCCGGCTGCCATCCTGTACCACCAAGTCCATGGCAGTTTCCTCCGGGGAGGTCCCCCGAAGCTCCGCAACTTCCTTCAGGCTCTTTCCGGTCAGGTATTTTAGGGAATCGTTCCTGAAGCCCACAAGCAACATCCTTCCCGGGTCGCCGGCAGCCTGCATCAGACTTTCCCATTCCAGGGCAGGGGCCATCATTTCTTTTTTGACCCTGGCCCGTATTTCAGGGTCCTGCAGGCGTTCGGCCCAGGCCTTGTACCCGCCTTCCTGTACCCAAGGAGGCATGGAGGCGTCCAAGCCGGTGGCCCCTGCCACGTAGGTGTACATATCGGCAGTGATTTCCAAGCCGGCGGCTCGGGCCGAATCCACCTTGGCCACCACGGCATCGAATTTGTTCCAATGATCCCGGCCGCTTTGTTTTAAATGGTAGATCTCTGCCCGGATTCCCGCCTTGTCGGCGATCTGCAGAAGTTCGTCCAGGCTTTCCAATAATTTTGAGCCTTCGCTCCGCATATGGCTGATGTACATCCCATCGTAGGCCGCCGCCACTTTTGAAATCTCAATGAGCTCCTCGGTACTGGAATAAAAAGCCGGGGCGTAAATCAGGGAGGAACCCACACCCAGGGCCCCTTCCTCCATGGCCTGCTTTACCAACAATTTCATCGAATCCAATTCTTGGGGGCTGGGGGCACGGTCCTCATAGCCCACGGTATGGACCCTAAGGGTGGTGGCCCCCACAAAAGAGGCCACATTGGTGGAAATACCCCTTCTGGTCAGAGATTCCAAATATTCGTTGAGCGTGGTCCAGTCGACATCATAGGTGATGGGACCCTGTCCCTCCTGCTTGGCCCTTTTCATCTTGGGGCTCAAGGGACCCATGGAGGTACCCTCTCCAAAAACCTCCAGGGTAACCCCCTGTTTGATATCCCCCATGCTCCTGCCGTCCTGGATCAGGGATTCCGTGGCCCAACTGAGCATATTGATAAAACCCGGGGCCACTGCCAGATTGGAGGCATCGATTTCAATGGCACCGGTTGCCCCCTCAAGGGTCCCAATAGCGGCGATGGTATCCCCGTTGATGCCCATATCACCAATATGGGACGGCTTGCCTGTCCCGTCGACAAGGGTTCCATTTTTGATCAGGACATCAAAATGTTGTTTGTTTTTACAGGCACCCATTACCATCAGGGTCAATGCAAGGGAAAACAAGGATATGTGTTTCATGTTCAGTC
Organism: uncultured Allomuricauda sp.; assembly: GCA_937911965.1. Taxonomy (GTDB): domain Bacteria; phylum Bacteroidota; class Bacteroidia; order Flavobacteriales; family Flavobacteriaceae; genus Flagellimonas. The sequence continues at coordinate 9,318 of CALDPL010000140.1, forward strand.
CATTTGAAATTGGAAAGCAAGATAATGATTTTTGGGTTTAAGGTTTCGTGGCAACCTGTCCCAAAACTTACTAAAATTCCGTTGCGATCCCAAGTTACATTCCCAGTGCCAATTGGCCTTTGTGGATTATGGTCATAGGCTTTGGAGTCTTCAAAGTTCATGGATATCTGAAGTTCGGCCCAGCAAAAAGGACCACCTCAGATGGGTCTGGATACAGGGCTTCACCGCGGCGAACCCCCTTTGGGCATTGAGGAGAAAGCTTTATTTTTCTGATTAGCCGAGACCACGTGGTGAGCAATGGTCTGTGTCCAATCAGGGCCAATGGTCGCCTATGGGAATCATGGCTACAATTGAACAACGGAGAAATATCATCACGTTTCGCACTTTTTGATGCGCATACCCCATCTTGCCGACTGCGATTTACTGAAACCGTGGCAACACCTAGGACTCCATAAAATCGGTCGATTTGAAAAACAGGACATAGTTTCAACAACAACCGGTATCCGGAGTATTGGCCGGGGATTCCTTGAAATCGGCCAGGGACAATTTGGGCTTGATGGAAGGCAGGCCACATTGGGATTGGGCCAGGCATTCAGTCCGTTTGGCGGTCAACAAAAAAATTGTGCCATCAAAATCCAGGTTGAATTTTTCTATGGTACGACCTTGATATTCCACTTCTAAGTCCAGATCTCCAAGGCCGCCAAGGGCTTTGTCCGAGACCTCAATGATATGGGAAAGCTTTTCTGGAAGCAGGCGATGGTCGTAATCATCGGCACTGTACAGTTGACAACTGACGACCTCTTCATAGCGGAGGGTTCCTCCACAGTCGATGAATTGTTTGGAAAGTTTTCCGATTTCAGTCAGATGGAAGTGAGGGGGCACCAGCTGCCCATCCGGAAGTTGAAAGGCCAAGCTGTCCATTCCCACAAGCAATTTTTGGAGCTTCGAAAGTTTCATGGTGCGTTTTTTTAAGATTCTTATACCTTTTGATTTTGGGTTCAACAACAATCCGTATTGGAAAGGTCCAGGTCCAAAAATTCATTCATCGACACCTTCATTTTATGCCAATTGTCCTTGTCGATACAATAACAGACCCGGGGGCCTTCCACAGTCCCTCGAATCAGGCCCAAGTGCTTTAGCTCTTTCAAATGCTGGGAAATGGTGGGTTGCGAAAGTCCTATCTCCTGGACCAAATCCCCACAGATACAGGCATTGACCTTGTATAGATGTTGTATGATGGCTACCCGGGCCGGGTGTCCGAAAGCTTTGGTAATGCGGGCAATTTCGTTCTGTTGCTCGGTGAACATTCCTGTTTTTGAAATTCCCATATATACTTATCGTTTAATAGCAATATTACGATATAATGATGAATACACAAATATTCCCGTATTTTTATGCCATTAAATAGAACCTTATGGAATCACCCAACTGGCGGACCGCCATTGAATTTGAGGATATAACCTATAAAAAGAGTGGGGGAGTGGCCCGTATCGCCTTCAACAGGCCCGAGGTGCGCAACGCCTTTCGCCCCAAGACCACCGCAGAACTCCACAGGGCCTTCCTGGACGCCCAGGAGGATACTTCCATCGGGGTGGTGCTGCTTTCCGGGGAAGGTCCTTCCCCCAAGGACGGCATATGGGCCTTCTGCAGTGGAGGGGACCAAAAAGCCCGAGGCCATCAAGGCTATGTCGGGGAGGATGGATACCACCGTTTGAACATCCTGGAGGTCCAACGACTGATCCGCTTTATGCCCAAGGTCGTGATTGCCGTGGTACCGGGTTGGGCCGTGGGCGGTGGGCACAGCCTGCACGTGGTCTGCGATATGTCCCTCGCCAGTAAGGAACACGCCATCTTCAAACAGACCGATGCCGATGTGACCAGTTTTGACGGAGGCTATGGATCGGCCTACCTCGCCAAGATGGTGGGGCAGAAGAAGGCCCGGGAAATTTTCTTTTTGGGAAGGAACCATTCCGCCCAGGAGGCCTATGAAATGGGCATGGTCAATGCGGTGGTTCCCCATGACCAATTGGAGGACACCGCCTACCAATGGGCCCAGGAGATCCTGGCCAAATCCCCGACTTCCATCAAAATGTTGAAATTTGCCATGAACCTCACCGATGACGGCATGGTCGGACAACAGGTCTTTGCGGGGGAAGCCACCCGTCTGGCCTATATGACCGAGGAGGCCAAGGAAGGAAGGAACGCCTTTTTGGAAAAACGAAAACCGGATTTTGGAAAGGACAAGTGGATTCCCTAGGGTCCATAATCAAAAAGAGCCCTGCCACTTGGGTCAGGACTCTTTTACGAGAACACTATATGAAAATGAAAAAATTACTTTCGTTATTATTACATTGTAAATGTAGTGCGAGTGCTTCCCGAAACGAAAATATTGTTGTGAACTGCCCCCAAATTGTGGTTTTCCACCAATTTTAGCACATCAGTCCCTTCAAGAGCGGAGGTTTCACCATCCCAACCCCAATGAAAGACTGCGATTTTTTGCTTCTCAAAACCCAATATGGGCCGTTGTGCCATACCGCGGTACCCTGGATTTGTGATGGGTGAGGAACATTCGCCCTTTCAAGGAATCAAAACAGTCCTTCCCTTTCACTATGGCAATGCCTGTACAATATTGGACAGCATCCCGTTCAAATCGAATTCGGGTTCCTCGGCCAAACCGGTTCGGACCACCACCAAATCCTTGGAAGGGATGATAAAGACGTATTGGCCCTGATAGCCATTGCAGCTGTACATGTCTTTGGGGACCCCGGGATATTTTCCGTTGGCATTCAACCAAAAGTGGGCCCCGTAGGTGCCGTCGGAATGCTCCGTGGGAGTGGTGACATAGTCCACCCAGGATTCATTGAAGATCCTTTCCCCCTTCCAAAGGCCCCGTTCCAGGTAAAGCTGGCCAAATCGGGCCCAGTCCCGGGTACTGGCCCAGGCATAGGAGGAACCCACATAATTTCCGGCCAGGTCCGCCTCCAGGACCATGGAATACATCCCGATCTTGTCGATAAGGGCGGCATAGGGAAAGTCCAAATAGTCCTGGTAGTCCCTGAACTGTTGCCTGAGGATTCCCGACAGCAGGTTGGAGGTGCCCGATGAGTAGTTCCAAACTTCAGTGGGCTCGGCGATCGCGGGCTTTTCCCTTTGGAGCTGGGTCATATCGGAATCCAGGAACAACATTTTGGTCACATCCGAAATGGTACTGTAATCCTCGTCCCATTCCAGGCCGCTCTGCATCCTGAGCAGATGGTCCAGGGTTATGGACTTTCTTTGGTCGTCCTTCCATTCGGCTATGGGGGCGGGCCAATCCATTTCCAATTTACCCTGGCGCTCCAATATGCCGTAACAACTGGCCAGGACACTTTTGGTCATGGACCATCCCAAAATTGGGGTGTCCTTATCAAAACCGTCCACATAGCGTTCCGCCAACAAATGGCCCTTGTATAGGATCAGCAGGGTCCGGGTCCTTTGGACCTCCCCCCGTGCAAAGGCCATGGCCACCGCCTTGTTGATCTGGTCCAGGTCCACATCGGGGAAAAGGCTGTCCACGGGGGCGGCCTGTCCATAGGGATAGGGGATGCTGTCCCCGACCCTGCTTCTTTGGGGACGCAGATATGGTTTTGAAGGGTCGTAGTCCCCATTGATGAGCACCGCCCCCAAACCTTCCCGGTACACGGCGGTCCGTTCCATCAATCCATATACCGAAGAGGATGCCGATCGTTGGGCCTCGTCCACTTCGGTAACCGCCAGTTCGATCATCGGGACATTGTTGTCGATTTGGTTCATTGAAGCTTCCGATCTATGGGCCACATATACCCCGGAAGCCACGTTTTTGGCGGCATAGCCCGAGATGATGTTCAATTTGGGGTAGTTGAAATAGAACAGTACCCCCAAGATCAGGACAAGGAGGATCAGGATTCGCTTGAGTAGTTTCATCGTATGGTCGGTGTTTTTGACATTGGCCCCTAAAATATAAACAAATGATGGAAGCTGAAAACAGGAATCCCACCGCTTTGGGGTAAAGGCCTAACAATACTTCCCTCAAGGGCCTTTTTTTGTGGAAATGCCGTAAAAATTCAATATTGTGTACCTTTAGCCCAAACAGCCTGATCGGTGAAAAGGGAATTACTCGTCTGCGCGTTGATAGCCTCCTGTTCCAGGGCCCCTGAAAGGCCCCAGGAACCGCCCACCCATAGGTGGTACGGACACCAGGTCATGGTCTCCGCCTACAATTCGGTGCACTGGCAAACGGACAGCATTGACCCCACTGTGGCGGCCTGGGGGGATACCCTAAGACCGGGCATGAAGTCCATTGCGGTCTCCAGAGATCTGATAAAACTGGGGCTGGACCATAATACAATGGTAAAAATCGATACCTTTCCGGACACTTTTTACGTGAAGGACAAAATGCATTGGCGATGGAAAAACCGTATCGACATCTATATGGGCCTCAATGTAAAAAAAGCCAGGGAATGGGGCAAAAAAGAACTGATGATCTGTTATGCCCTGCCCTTGGACACAACCATAAATTCTGACAGATGAAGCATATCACACCCATGGCTTTGGCCCTATTTATGTTGGGAAGCTGTGCCTCGAAAAAGGAAATCCTGGACATCCCCATACTGTTTGACCGGCAACGCATAGAGCTCACCGAGCAATATATGGCCGAACGTTATGGGCTGGATGGGGATTCCACCCAGATCGTCCCCAGGATGGTCGTATTGCACTGGACCGCAATTCCCAGCCTAAAGGGATCCTTTGAGGCATTCAACCGACCCACCCTGCCGCAATGGCGGCCTGAACTGGTCAATGTGAGCGGACTCAACGTATCCTCCCATTTCCTGGTCGATCGGGACGGCACGATCTACCGCTTGATGCCGGAAACCACCATGGCCCGCCATACCATAGGCCTCAACCACTGTGCCATCGGGGTTGAGAATGTCGGGGGCACCCAGGGACTCCCTTTGACCAAAAAGCAATTGAAGGCCAATATTTACCTGGTCGAATATCTGGCATCCAAATACGATATCGATTATGTGATCGGCCATCAGGAATACACCCTCTTCGAAGACCACCCCCTCTGGTTGGAGGTGGATGACGGGTACCGCACGGTCAAGACGGACCCTGGCCTGGACTTTATGGAAAAGGTACGCAAGGCGACCAAGAAATATAATTTTAAGCCCCTTCCAAAAAAATGATTCGATGATCAAGAAATCAATCTCCCTGTCCCTGCTTTTCATGAGCCTGTCGATCACGGCCCAAAATGACTTTACCTCACAACTTTATGAATCCTATGATCGGTTCCGGGAGCCTTCCCTTGAAAAAAGGAGGATCAAACATTCGGACATACAGGGCCTGATCCAAAAAATTGGGGCCAACCCCAAGTTTGAGGTGCAAAAGGTCGGGGAATCCATCGAAGGAAGGGACCTTCATCTGATCAGCATCGGGTCCGGGGACGAGAATATTTTCCTTTGGTCCCAGATGCACGGGGACGAACCAACGGCCACCCAGGCCATCTTTGATATTCTGCACTTTTTGGATTCCCCCTACCTGGCTGCGGAAAAAGAGGTCATCCTATCGAATTTGAAACTGCACTTCCTGCCCATGGTCAATCCGGACGGGGCAGAGGTGTACCAGCGCAGGAATGCCCTGGGAATCGACATCAACCGCGATGCTCTGCGGCTGCAATCCCCGGAAGGAAGGGCCTTGAAACGAATCCGGGACAGCCTGGATGCCTGTTTTGGTTTCAACCTGCACGACCAAAGCCGCTACTACAATGCCGAGAGGACCCCAAAACCCGCCACCATTTCCTATTTGGCCGCCGCTTATAATTATGAGAAGGACATCAATGAGGTACGGGCCAATGCCATGAAGGTGATCGTCTATATGGACCGAATCATCCAAAATTATGCCCCGGGGCAGGTGGGGAGGTACAGTGATGAATTCGAGCCCCGTGCCTTTGGGGACAACATCGCCAAATGGGGGACCAGTTTGATCTTGATCGAGTCCGGGGGATATGCCGACGACCGGGAAAAACAGGAAATACGGAAATTGAACTATGTTTCCATCCTATCGGCTCTTTATACCATAGCCAATAAAAGCTATAGGGACATTCCCCTTGAAGACTACGAAAAGATTCCCAACAACGACCGCAAGCTGTTCGACCTGAAGATCGAAAAGGTCACCTATGGGCTCTTGGGAAAGGATTATATCCTAGATCTTGGATTGTTCAGGAACGAAGTGGACCTCAAGGGCCATAACGATTTTTATTACAGGGCCTCCCTGGGCGATCAGGGAGACCTGTCCACCTTTTATGGCTATGAGACCTTTGACGCCACGGGATATAGGATCGTAGCCCCAAAAATGGTGGAGGTGGAACGGATCGGAGATCCTTATGGATTGCTCAAAGATGGGGTGGCCTATGCCAAGGCACCCCTCAATGATAAGGAAAACTATTTCGAGCTCCCGATTCACTTGGTTGGCCCCGATTTCAAGCCCAAACCCCTCAAACTGCAACCGGGGATGAACCCCACTTTCTTTTTGGAACACAACGGGACCTTGACCCACGCCTTGATCAATGGGTTTTTGATCGACCTTTCAAAGCCCCTGGAAGATCAAAAGTTTGGGAATGCCCTGATATACGATTGAAAAATGGGATCCCGGGACCCCTTGGGTCCGTTGTCCGTCGAATCCCGGGCACCCTTGGTATAATTTTTAAGGGCCTCTTCGGTCGATTTGATTAATTTAACTTTTATAATCCGAATCAATCATCCATGAAAAAATCAATCTCCCTTTTGTTTTTGTCTTTTTTGATGGCCCTTCCCCTAATGGCCCAGAAAAAGTCCACAAGTTTGTTCAACGGCAAGGATCTGGAAGGCTGGGTCCAACACGGGGAAGAAAAATGGTATGTGGAAAATGGGGAACTGATCTGTGAAAGCGGACCCAAGGCCGAGTACGGATACCTCTCCACGGCCAAGGATTACAAGGATTTTGAATTGAGCCTGGAGTTCCTTCAGGAAGCCGATGGCAACAGTGGGGTGTTCATCCGTTCCGTCTTCGAGGGCACCAAGGTCAGCGGCTGGCAAGTGGAGGTGGCCCCCCTTGGAATGCACACCGGGGGCGTTTACGAATCCTATGGTCGGGGATGGTTGGTCAAACCGGACCCCGAAAAGGAAAAGGCCCTGAAGGTAGGGGAGTGGAACAGCATGAAGATCCGGGTGGTCGGCGGCAGCATCACTTCCTGGTTGAACGGAACCCAAATGATCCATCTCGAAGATGAAAAAATAGCCCAGGGAGAAGGGGCAATTGCCCTTCAGATCCACGATGGGGGCGGAATTAAGGTGCGGTGGAGAAACATTGAGCTCGTTTCCCTGGATCCCCAATAATCCTTTTGCAAATTTAGTTTTTGATCGGGGTCACCACAAAGCTCCTGAACTCGATGGGACCGTGGTCCCCTTGGAGCATGAAGGATCCCGGTTCCCCTTCCTTGCTGTCCAATGCCCCTCCGGTGATTCCCGGGATTGTCGTATCAGAAATCACCGTCCTGCCGTTGAGCACCACGGTGACCCTTCTGCCCAAAAGGGTTATATCATAGGTTTGCCATTGCCCGGCATCCTTGGCCGCATTTTCATTGGGTTCCAAAAAACCGTAGATTCCGCCAATATAGATATCCATGGGGTCCCGGCCCTTGTCGTCCTCGATCTGGACCTCGTAGCGGCCCCTAAGATATATCCCGCTATTGCTCCCCTTGGGGTATCGGAACTCCACGTGAAGCTTGAAGTCCCCGAACTTTTGATCGCTGATCAAATTGGAACCGGGCTGGGGACTGATCAGGATTCCGTCACGGACCTCCCATTGTTCTTTTTCCCCATCCATATGCCACCCACTGAGGTCCCTTCCGTTGAAGAGTTCAATGGGCCTGTCCCATTTTGGGTTTTCCACATGGGCCAATTTGGGCGCCCGTTGCCCGGTCCATGGAATGACCGAACCGTCCGTATAGATCAGGGTACCTTCCAGGCGGTCACCGACAAGGCCCCCGTGCACGATCATATCACTGCCCTTGGGCTCCCACTGGTTGGGTATGCTGAAGGTGAATTTATGGTCCCCATAGGGATGTACCTCGGAAATGGGCCTTGCGCTGCCAAAGGCGAACACAAAACGCCCGATCAGGGTGGCATTGCCCGAATGCCTGATCTCCAACCAGGAGGGAGCCGTTTTTCCCATAAAATCCAGTTCGAGGTCCCAACGTCCCTCCAGGGGACTGCTGTTCTGAGCATATAGACCTAGGCCGGCACCAAATAATAGGGCGGCCATTGTCAGTTTGGAGAATGTTTTCATAAGGGTTTGGAATTAATCGGTTATCAAGCCCCAAGATAAGGATTTCCCCGAACACAAAATGCCCTATTCACATCCGCCCTTAAATCCGGTTGCGTTGAACTTGGTCTGTACCGCCCCCTTCAGGTTCCCCTGGCTGAGCTGTATGACCAGGTTGCTCACCCCACTGCCGTCGCGTTTTGGGGTGCAATATTCGAACAGATAGAAACTGTTTGCCTGCTCGGCCACCCTTTGGGAAATTTCGTTGAAGGTGTTTTCCAGTTCCTGCTTATTGGCTGCAAAGACACTGGCGGTCTTTCCGATTTCGGTCAATACCCCCGTATCGATCTCCGCACCCAGGCCTATGGTAAAATAGGAGATGTTCCTATCGGCCTGTTGAACGGCCTTGATCGCATCCGACTCCTTGTAGCGGGAAGCCTGGTCCGTCCCATCGGTAAACAGGACAATTGAGGCTGCCCCAATGGACTGGGTGTTTTTGTCCAAAAGATCCTCGGCTATCTTGGTGGATTTGATCACCGCCCCGTAAAGATCGGTGGAAACGTCCGAGCTGATATCCGATGTGATGCCGGCCACGGCCGCTGTCAATTCAGAGGTGGAGGAGGTCAGGTCGTTCAATAGATGGAGCTCGTTCTCCCCATCAAACCAATATATGGCCATCTTGAAGGATTCCGTTTCGTCCTCGGGCATCACATTGGTGATGAAACTGGTGGAGGCCGCCTTCAATTCCTCCAGGCTGCTTGCCAGGACACTATTGCTCAGATCCAGTACCAAAAGGGTGTTGTTGTGGAACACTTGGGTATTGGAAGAGATCCGTGCCTGGGATTCCGAAGGGGAAATCAAATTGAAGCATTCGTCGTTCCTGCCCTGTTCATAAATGGTGAACTGCTCGGCCCCAAGGCCGGAAATAGGATTTCCAAGAAGGTCGGACACCTTGAACAAGATGGAAACTTTACCCGGAAGGGTGGTGAATTCATCCTGAATGGAAAGCAACAATTCATTTTCGTCGAAGCCCAGGCAATCATCGGGTTCCTTGCCCAAGCCCAACTCACTGTCCCCGATATTAAAACTTACATCGTCGTCCGCATTGCCACAGGAGAGGAGGAGGAGACCAAAAAATAAAAGGAAGTAACTGCCGAATGTGATTTTCATTTTCATAAAAGTTAATGTTCTGCATGCAGAACGTACATTTTTCCGAAAAAGTATTTTGCCCCTTGCCCAACCCTTATAAAGAAAAGTTAAAATGAAAGGGCAATTGTTAAAATGGGGGCATTCCTCCCTTTTTTTGGTAATTTCAGTGCCTTAAACCAAATAGGCCACGGCCGAAACCCAAGTCGAACCTGCTAACCAATGAATAGTATAACATACTAAACAGGTTGAACTTATGACAATACTTTTGTTTGGAATCACCAAGGAAATCGTGGGCAGCCCCACGCTTTCAGTTCCCACATCCAGCGTAACGGGAAGAAAGATACCGGCCACCGTTGGGGAGCTCAAGGAATTTATGGCCAACAATTATCC
>CALDPL010000141.1 GCA_937911965.1 uncultured Allomuricauda sp.
GTGATCTTGTCCTGGGCATAGCGGTCGTAAATGGCGGCCACCAGGGCCCCACTGCTGCCAATGCCATAGCCTTGGGGAATGGAACTGTCAAAGTACATCCCGCGGGCGATATCCCCTTCAAGGGCCTGCATGTCAAAGGACACCAATCCGGGGTCGGTTTGTTCAAGTTCCCTGAGATAGCCGCTAAAGGCCAAAAGCTTCTGGTTGGACTTTTGGGCCATATCCGAAGGGTCCGCATCCCATTTCAGGGCCCCCTTGAAAAAATTATAGGGAATGGAAAGTCCCTTGGAATCCTTGATGATCCCATACTCCCCGAACAAGAGAATCTTTGAATAGAATAACGGTCCTTTCATTGTCATGGCTAAGATACGAACAATACCCAGTTTTGGTTCGAAAATGGGACAGGAATACAAATTCCATCCATGAAACCCCCTTCCCGTTCCAAAATTTTGGCAAAGAACGCAAAAAAATGGCTCGTTCGTTTATCCTTGGTCGCTTATTTTGACCGAGCCTTTCCCCACCCGATCGGTTATAAACTGTCCCCCTTCACAAAACCCCTGCAATTCCTCCCCCACAAATTTCAGGGCCTCCCCCTCCACCGCTTCGGGATAGAGCAGGTGCACATTGGCCCCCGCATCCAGGGTAAAGCAAAGGGGAAGCCCCGTCCGGGTGCGAAAATCCCAGATCCTGTTGATGATTTCCAAAGTGGCCGGTGCCATTAGGATGAAGTAGGGGGAACTGCTCAACATCATGGCATGCAGGCTCAGGGCCTCTCGTTCCACCAGGGCGATAAAGCCCTCCAGGTCCCCTTGGGCCAATATGGGGCCCAAGAGGGACAGGTGGTCGTGGGCCTGTTCAAACCTGCCCTTGGCATAGGGATGTCCCTGCATCAGTTGGTGGCCCAGGCTGCTGCTGACCTGCTTCTCCCCCTTGTGGACCAAAAGGATGGTATCCCGATACCCCCTGAAGACCGGGGCCACCTCAAAGGGATATTCGATTCCGTAGAGGTCGGAACTCTGTGGGAAACCGGGATGTTTGCCCCAGAGCACCAGGTCCCCCACTATGCTCCTGGCGGCACTTCCCGAACCCAAACGGGCCAAAAAGGAGGCCTTGCGCAGGAAAAACCCGGGGTTCATATCCCGGACCAATCGGCTTTCCATGTCCATCAACCCCAGGGCCAGTGCCGCCATCCCACTGGCCGAGGAGGCAATCCCACTGCTGTGGGGGAAGGAATTGGAAGTTTCAATTTTTAGGTGGTAGTCCCCCAAATAGGGCAGATAAGTCTCCACCCGCTGCAAAAAAGTATGGACCTTGGGCCTGAAGGCTTCCTTGGGCCTTCCCTCAAAGAGCAGATCAAAGGAAAATCCCTCCCCGCTATCCCGTCGTGAAAACCCGATTGAAGTAGTGGTGGCCGATCGGTCCAGGGTAAAACTGATGGAGGCATTGGCGGGAGTTTGTCCCTTGGTCTTGCCCCAATACTTGACCAGGGCGATATTGCTCGGGGCCTTCCATTTCACCGAAGCCTCTTGGGGAAGCACCCCATAGGGGCCCGGCAGAAAATCCTTTTCCGTCATCTCAATGCAGGTTTTTGGCAAAGATAGTGCCCCAACCCCCCAAGAATAAAACCGAACCGATTTTATTCTTATTTTTAATTGAACTTCCACTCCATGAAAAACAGGTTGGCACCCATAGGCACTAGCATTGCCCTCTGTCTTTTGATCGGAACCCTTTCGGCTTTGGCCCTGGAGGGGTCCCTGGACCATTGGTACCCCAATGTGGAGAAACCCTCCTTCACCCTCCCGGAACGGTGGTTCGCGCCGATTTGGACCCTGCTGTACCTCCTGATGGGAATATCCGCAGGATTGGTATGGGCCAAGGGCTACCATCATATTTGGGTAAAAACCGCCCTCTACCATTTTGTGTTCCAACTCCTGCTCAGTGTCCTCTGGACCCTGGTTTTCTTTGGCCTTGAAAAACCCCTATGGGGCCTGTTGGTGGTCTTGGCCCTGCTCAGCCTGGTCTTTTTGACCATCAAATGGTTCCGCATCATCAGCCGGCCCGCCGCCCTTTTGTTGTGGCCCTATGCCCTTTGGGTGGGGTATATGGCGGTGCTCAATTACAGCATTTGGGCCATCGACCGGTAGATCCAATAGCGGTCAATTGTGATTTTCACATGGCCAACTGAAATATTTTAGTAAATTCAAACCCACTTAAAACCACAGAATGGGCGAATACATCCTAGCCATGGATCAAGGCACCACCAGTTCCCGGGCCTTGGTCTTCGACAAGAAGGGAACCATTGTTTCCCTGGCACAAAGGGAATTCACCCAATATTTTCCAAAACCGGGATGGGTGGAACACGATCCGGATGAAATCTGGGCCACCCAGGCCGGAATGGCGGCGGAGGCCATCAGCAAAAAAGGGATCCGCTCGGACCAACTGGCCGCTGTGGGCATCACCAACCAAAGGGAGACCGTGGTGGTCTGGGACCGAAAGAGCGGAAATGCCATTTACAATGCCATTGTCTGGCAGGACAAACGCACGGCCGACTATTGCGATGCCCTGAAAAAGGAGGGGAAATCCGAAATGGTGCGGGAAAAGACCGGCCTGGTGATCGATTCCTATTTCTCCGGGACCAAGGTAAAATGGATCTTGGACCATGTGGAGGGGGCCAGGAAAAAAGCGGAGGCCGGGGAGTTGGCCCTGGGGACCGTGGACTCCTGGTTGATCTGGAAGATGACCGATGGGCAGCTGCACATCACCGATGTGACCAATGCCTCCAGGACCATGCTCTTCAACATCAACACCATGGATTGGGACGGGGAACTCTTGGAGCTTTTGGACATCCCGAGGAGCATGCTCCCACAGGTAAGGGCCTCCAGTGAAATCTACGGCCACACCCACCCCAACATCCTCGCCTCGAGCATTCCGATAGCGGGCATTGCCGGGGACCAACAGGCCGCCCTCTTCGGGCAGATGTGCACTGAGGAAGGAATGGTAAAGAACACCTATGGAACGGGCTGTTTTATGCTGATGAACATCGGGGAAAAGCCCATAGTATCCAAAAACAAACTCTTGACCACAGTGGCCTGGAAGCTCGATGGAAAGGTCCAATACGCCCTGGAGGGAAGTATATTCATCGCCGGGGCCGTAGTGCAATGGCTCAGGGACTCCCTAAAGATCATCAAGAACTCGGCCGAGGTGGAATCCCTGGCCCGCTCGGTGGAGGGCTCCGAAGGGGTATATTTTGTCCCTGCCTTTGCCGGTTTGGGGGCACCCCATTGGAACCAGCACGCCCAGGGCAGCATCTTTGGCCTGACCCGGGGCAGCACGGATGCCCATATAGCCCGTGCGGCCCTGGAATCCATCGCCTATCAGACCATGGACGTCCTCAAGGCCATGGAGGCCGATTCCGGGATTTCCATACAGGAGCTGCGGGTGGACGGCGGGGCGACGGTCAATGATACCCTGATGCAGTTTCAGGCCGATGTGCTCAATACCGTCACCCTAAGGCCCAAGATCGTGGAGACCACGGCCATGGGCGCCGCTTATCTGGCAGGCCTGGCCGTGGGCTTTTGGAAGGACGAAAAGGAAATCCGGGACCTATGGCAGAGCGATGTCCATTTCCGGCCCAAGACCGACAGAGCCGCAATCGAACAAGGCATCAAAGGCTGGTACCGGGCCATAGGGGCCCTGGAACACTGGACCGAGAACCCATAAAATAACCAATTTAAATCCAAACAAACCATATGACTCCTTTCATTGCAGAATTGCTGGGCACCTTCCTTTTGATCCTCATGGGAAACGGGGTAAATGCCAACGTCATCCTAAAGAAAACCTACGGAAGCGGATCCGGATGGATCGTGATCACCACCGGTTGGGCCCTGGCCGTTTATACCGGAGTGGTCGTGGCGGCACCCTATAGTGGGGCCCACCTGAACCCCGCGGTCACCCTGGGACTGGTCGTGGCAGGGGAATTTCCCGCCGAACAGATTCCCACCTACATCCTGGCCCAGTTCATCGGGGCCATGCTGGGGGCCTTCTCGGTATGGTTGATGAACCGGAACCATTTTGAGGCCACGGATACCGGGGACGACAAGCGGGCGGTCTTCTGCAATGCACCGGCCATACCCAACACCTTTGCCAACCTGCTCACCGAGATCCTGGGCACCTTTGTACTCATTTTCGCCGTGCTCTATTTCACCGATGCGGTACTGTCCTCGGACAACACCATCATCGGGCTGGGCTCCTTGGGGGCCCTGCCCGTGGCCCTGATCGTCTGGGGCATCGGCCTTTCCCTGGGCGGGACCACCGGCTATGCCATCAATCCTGCCAGGGACCTGGGACCCCGGATCGTCCACGCCCTGCTCCCCATAAAAAACAAGGGGTCCAACGGTTGGGGCTATTCCTGGATCCCGGTCCTGGGACCCCTATTGGGGGCCGTATTGGCCGCCGGGCTGGCCTTGTATTTGGGGTAGGGAACGGCTTAAGGTCAAGAAGACTTGCTCTACTTAGTCTTTGAAGGGAAATGGATTGCCTATTGCACTCTGTTCAACACCGATGAAATTAGATGTGAATTCTAATTTGTACGATTATGTTGTCTCCATAGAGCACTTTAGTGTGCTTTTTGCTTAATTAAAGAGGATTTGATTTTGTGGTTGAAGGAATCCTTGCTTTTGAAATTGGCGGAAAAACCAAAATGCACCCATTCATTGATCCCTTGTGTTTAAGGGGGTCAAATTTCCAGGACCAATACGATGAAAATTATTGAACCGTGCAAATCTCAAATTTACTTTGAGATTTGCATGGTTTTCCTTTCTGGGATTATTTCAATTCAATGTTTGGTCGTTCATTTTCTGTTAACATTCCATAACCGAAAAAACTTTATGAAACTTGCCACTTTTTACGGGTATAACCGTAAAAACTTTTCCCGATAGGATAGGTCCCCGACATCCCGGAACCACTCAATCTTTGTATCTCCATAATCTCACGGTCCGATCGGTGGTTGTTTCCAACCCATGGACAGCGCCGCGGAATTCCCCTCCAAACATTTAAATAGTTGAAGCTTCAAACAAGGTGAAACTTTACATCCTGTGACCCAAACGCAGCATATACACTTCGAAAATATCGGGAGCGATTTCCTTTAATTGTTTTCTGTATTGGATATTGGCCTTATGCTCGTTATTGTACTGGGTATCGGATAATTTCTGGACCAATTCATAACATTGTATCGCGTGCCCGTGCCGCTCGTCCCAGATCTTTGGTCCATCCGTCAGGGACAGGTAGGGCAAAATGTCGTAGAGCCGTCCATAAACGGCCGCCTTTTCCAACCCGTGGGCTTGGACCAAGGAACTTAGTCCTTCGTGTACGATCCTATGTTCAAGGTTCCTGTCAGGATGAAACAACATGGCCCGGCCATAATTGCGACAGGCTTGTGAATGGTTCCTGTTCAAGCATTGTGCCTGGCCCAAAAAGTATAACAAGCCAATATCCTTGGGCATTTGTTCCACATAATGGGATGCAAAACTTTCCGCCTTTGGGTACATTTCGAGCTTCAACAGCAAATCAAATAGGGTTTCAAATTGATTTGGATCCCAGGCACATTGAACTTGAAAAAGGTCCGTGATATACCCCAATAGGTTATTCTTGAACCCCTTCATTTTGGAATCAAAGGGATATGCCGTAAAGGAGTCAAGAATTCCTCGGGTGCTTGGATTATTGGGTTTCAAAGAGCTTTTATCCGATCCTGGAATCAAGGGGTCGAGGAGCCTTTCCTGCCAATACCGACAGGTTTCCAGGGCAGAGGCTATGGATTCTTCTTCCCCGATCGGGGACTTCATGGCCAAATTGAACTCGTCAATGGCCTCCTTCAACCTAAGGTCCGAAAGGAGCCTATATCCGTTTTCAAGGGCCACGTTATCCCATAAGCTAGGTTGGTAAGGGGGCATACGATTTCCGTTGTTTCATCACTTGTAATTTACCAATTCTTTCCGGACCAGGGTTTGCTCACCTATACGCAGGATCTCTTAAATCCACTATACGCTTAGGGGCAGGGCATGGTTTGGATCCAAGCACGGGTACGGTAAGTATGGGCATGGTCCAAAATTAAAGGTCATAAATGCTGTATACATTGGATTTCCAAAGCTTGGAAATGGCCAAATCCAAAAGTAATCTATTGATATTTTCCAAAGAAACTTCGTTTTCATCGTATTCCTCCCCGGGCTTCAACCCGATCCATTCCCTGTTCTCCTTATATTCAGGATGTTTTTTATCCTTAATGGCTTCCAAAAAGTCGGCATAGCCCCATCTACCACCACAATCTTCGGGAGGACATTGGCCTATCGCCTTTAAGCAACGGGGAAATCCCACAAATCTCTCCTTGTCCCTTGATGTAGCTACCAAAAAGGTGACCTGGTGCATCCAGCCATCGCCAAAATCATACTCGTACCAAAACGGTCTGCCCACCCGATCATGAAGAAAGACTTCCTTCAATCCGATTTTATTGGCATCTGTGGTTTTAACAAAAACGTAATCATAATCATTCTCAATGCCGACCGCCAAGCTGGCTTTAAACTTTTCGGGGCGGAACTCAAAAAGATGGGAATTGGTCCAACCCATGGCCTCCTGAATCACAAAGTGCAGTTGCCGCATGGTTATATCTTCAGGGACCAAGAGGACACGCTCACATTTATGGGGGAGTTCCTTTAGGGCCACCCTTAACTTTATAGGTGATTTCTTTCCGTTATCTTTCATGGTGCATTGGTTTATGGGTCGACACTTTGATCTTTTGTAATCAGTTTGAATTTTTTAATTCTTCAGGACAAGAGTGATCGATAATGCATTTCGAAAACAATAAAACTTCATGCTCCCTTTCCACTCTGTGTTAAAATCATTATTTAAAAAAAGGAAATATTTCCCCCATTGATAAAGCAGCTACCCTATTGCAACCATTCCCAGTAGTTGTCCCTATGGACGACCATGGTCTTCTCGGGACTGTACGCTTGGACAAAGGAATTTGCAAAACGGCTCTTGACCTTGGGATTCCATTTGAATTCAAAAGCGGAAATCTTTCCGTCCACCTCTTCAACATAATCTATTTCTGCTTGGTCCTTACTTCTCCAAAAATAGGGTTTCACATGCATCTGGGTATAGGCAATTTGTTTTATACGTTCGCTCAAAATAAAATTTTCCCAAAGAATGCCAACATCATTTCGTTGATTTAGGGGCGCAAAATTGTTTATGATCGAGTTTCGGATTCCATTGTCATAAAAGTATATCTTTCTGGAAGTATTGATTTCATTTCTTAAATTTCTGGCCAAGGGGTTTAACCGGAATACGACAAATGATTTTTCAAGTAAATCTATATAACTTGAAATTGTTGCTCTGTCAGCCCCAACGGTCTGTGCCAATTCACTGTATGACACTTCACTTCCCACTTGCCAGGCCAAGGCCTGAAGCAATTTCACCATAATTTCAGGTTTCCTGATTCCTGCTAGTTCCAAAATGTCCTTATAAAGGTAACTCCCGGATAAGCCTATCAACAGGTCTTGGGAATTTTCGGGATGGGTAACTACTTCAGGATACATTCCTGTTATGAGAAATTGTTCCAATCGTTTATGGGTTTCAAAAAATGAATAATGCACTTTCAGTTCTTTCCAAGAAAATGGCAAAAGGGTGTATTCCCATTTTCGCCCGGTAAGGGGTTCGAGAATAGCGTCGGACAGTTCCAGGGACGAAGACCCGGAAACAAATATTTGAATGCTCTCCTCCGAGTCTATGATCATCTTTATACTTAGGCCTATATTTGCAAAACGTTGTGCCTCATCCATAAAAACAACCTTATGGTCCCCGATGATCTGTTCGATGAGAGCTTTTGATGGGTTGTCCCATAAGGAACGGGAAGCAGGATCGTCCCCGTTAAAATAAAGATAGTTTTGGCCAAGATTTTTAACAATTCCCCTCAATAATGTGGTTTTCCCCGATTGCCTTGGACCCAACACAATGATGGCCTTTTTATAATCTATCCTTTTCTCAATTATGGTCTGGATTTCTCTTGGAATCATTGCAAACAGTATAATATACCGCAATATACGACTTTCGCAGTCTGTAATCGCATATTATCGCCTCTTTTTGTAGATTAGGACTGAATCTGACAAAAAAACGGAAGGATTTGTGCTCGGATTCACCAAGGGATTCAATCGGAAAGATCCAGGGAAGCGATATGTTGGGCCGCCAAATAGGCTCCGGTCCATGCATTCTGGAAATTGAACCCCCCGGTGATGGCATCGACATCGATGATTTCCCCGGCAAAGTACATTCCTGGATGCAATTTGCTTTCCATGGTCTTGAAGTCGATCTCCTTGAGGGACACCCCCCCTGCCGTGACGAACTCTTCCTTGAAGGGACTCTTTCCCTCCACCCGAAATGAGGATGCCGTCAATTGTTTGGCCAGGTTCTGGAGTTTCTCTTTGGGGAGGTCCCCCCATTTTTCATCGACCCGGATCTGGGCCGCAACGACCAACCGTCCCCATAGCCGTTTGGGAAGTTCCACTACCGGGTTGCGCCAGACCGTTTTCTTGGCCTCGGTGGTCTTGATCTCCCTTAAATAGGCCTCCATGGATCCGCTGCTGTAATCCGGGCACCAATTGATCTGCACTCTGAAATTGTATTTGTATTCGGCAAGAAGGCGGGCCCCCCAAGCAGAGAGTTTCAGGATCGCCGGGCCACTCAATCCCCAATGGGTGATCAGCAATGGTCCTTCCGATTGGAGCAGGGGTTCTTCTCGAACCCTGCTTTTCAGTTTGAGACCCTCCCGGGGAGCGAACATTTTTTTCGGGGGAACCTCCACCTCGGCCTGTACGCTGATTCCCTGGATTCCCTTGAGCCTGTCATCATTGATGTGGAAGGTGAACAGGGAGGGCAAAGGAGGGACAATGGTATGGCCCACCTCTTCCAATTGCTTCCATATCTTGGGGTTGCTGCCCGTGGCAAACAGCAACTTTTTGGCTCGGTAGTGTTTGTTCATGGTGGTCACCTGCCATGCGGCACCTGTCTTTTCGAACCCCTTCACCGCAGAGTTCCGCAACAGTTTTATCCCCAGCCGTTCGACTTCGCCCAATAAACAGTCCACAATGGATTGGGAGGAATCGCTCTTGGGGAATACGCGCCCGTCCTCCTCGATTTTCAGGGGCACCCCACGGCTTTCAAAAAAGGCCATGACCTCCATGGGGGAATGCTTGTGAAAGGGGCCCAAAAGCTCCTTTTCCCCCCTGGGATAATTGGCTGTGAGCCGGTTAGGGGAAAATTCCCCATGGGTGACATTGCAGCGCCCCCCACCGGACACCCTTACCTTGGAAAGCACGGTCTTCCCCCGTTCGAGGATGGCGATTTTCAAACCTGGGGATAGTTCTGCAAGTTGGATGGCCCCGTAGAAGCCTGCCGCCCCTCCGCCCACGATGATCAGGTCGAACATCAATGCAGCCGTTCCGGAAAGTTGGTGATGATGCCGTCCACCCCGAGTTCCTTCATGCGTTGGATGTCGGCGGGTTCGTTCACGGTCCATGGAAAGATTTTCAGGCCCTGCCCGTGGATCTGGGCGACATTCCCTTCATTGAGGGTGCTGAAATGGGGGTTTATGGCCACCGCCCCCAATTCCTTGGCCACAGCAATGGCCTCCAAGGGATCCTCGCCTATGAGTACGGCAATCTGTATGATCCCATTCTCCGCTCTTATCGCCCTGAGTTCGTCCCATTTAAAGCTGGAAATGATAATGTTCCCGGGAGTCCATCCCTTTTCCCGGACATACTGTTCCACCAACCCATTGACCGGTACTGCCGTGCCCGCCCCCTTGAGTTCGATGTTCAGGGCCACTTTGTCGTCGATCAGGTCCATCACCTGGGAGAGCTCGGGAATTTGATGTCCCCCTTCCAAGCGGACCGCCTTGAGCTCTTCCAAGTTGAGCTCCTCAATGTTCCCCTTCGAATCACTGAGTCGATCTAGGGTTTCATCGTGGAAGACCACCAATTCCCCACTTTTGATCTTGAAGACATCGATTTCGATCATGTCGACCCCAAAATCCATCGCCTTTTGCACCGAGGCCAGGGTGTTTTCCGTTTCGTGGCCCATGGCCCCCCTATGTCCTATGTTCAAGGGTCTGCTTTCCATCATATCGCAGCTATTGAGAAGAAAAAGGAAGCAAATTGCCCCCAATAGATGTTTTTTCATTTTCGGAATCCTTTTCTGCTCTAAAAATACGACTTGAAATCCAATAAGGGAAACAAACCGTTTTCATCTTCCTATTCCCCAAACCCAATGTTGTTGATACAATTGGCCCATATCATGCCGTTGAACCGGTATAATTCTTAAATTTAACATTGTAGTAACCAATTAAATATGCCATTATGTTTTCAAAATCCAATCTTATGGCCACCTTGGTAGGGGGTGTGGTCATGTTTTTCCTCGGCTACCTGGTCTGGGGCATGGCCCTGTCCAATTTTTTTGCCGGCCGCTCCCTGATCCCCATGGATGGGAACACACCCAATCTTGGAATGGTGGCCCTGGCCAACCTGATCATGGCCTTTGTGATGGCCTCGCTTTTCAGCAAATGGTCCCGGGGGCAGCATTCCCTTTCCGAAGGCTTTAAATTCGGGGCCTGGATCGGGGCCTTTGCCGGTCTGGGCATGGGGCTGTTGGCCTATGGGACCATGGCACTTATGGATCTGACCGGATATTTGGTGGCCGCCTTGGTCCACATTCTTTTCTATGGGGCCATCGGGGCCCTCATTGCCCTGGTGTACGGAAAAACGGGAAGCTCGGAATAAGGGTCACGGGGGACCATAGGGGTCCATTAGTCCCCGATAACCAGGATCAAGGATTCCAAGGGGGCGAGCTCCACGGGCAGCTTTCCCTGCCCCCCCGCTACCCTGAGCGGACCGTGCGGCTTTTGCAGGAGCACTTCTTCCAAGGGGTACTCCCCATCCTCCATTTGCCATTGGGCAATGATTTCACCGGGCAGGGACAGATCCAGGGAATAGCTTTTTTCCGTATCAAAATTGGCGACCACTACAAGTTTTTCTTCCGGGCTCCAACGCAGGAAGGACAGCAGCCTATGGTCATAGCCGTCGGTCTGTTCCTTGTTGTGGAAATGCAGGTCCGCATACTGTCCCATCAAGGCCTTGCTTTGTAGGCAAAAGTTCAACAACCTTTTGTAAAATTCACGCAAGTCCTTTAGGTTCTCGGGAAGCCCTCCCCCATCAAATTTCTTGTCGTTCATCCACATCTGGTGGTGGGGGACCCCGATATAATCAAAGATGGAGGTTCTTGAAGGCTTTCCAAAACCGGCGTCCTCATTCCCGGGCTCCCCCACCTCCTGCCCAAAATAGACCATGGTGGGCGAGCTGCTTATGGTCGCCGAAACGACCATGGCCGGTCTGCCGAGTTCCGCATTTCCGGCAAAAGGGGGACTGGCAATGCGCTGTTCGTCATGGTTCTCCAAAAAGTGCAGCATATGGTGCTCGATATCCTCCACGGACTTTTGTACCACGGGGATATGGTCGGTCCATCCCCGGCCCTGCACAATGAGTTTGAGGCCGTCGTAAAAATCCACCTTGTCGTAGAGGTAGTCCATTTTGCCCAAATGGAGGTACGGCCTGTAGAGGTCGGGCTGGTATACCTCGGCCAGCAAAAAGGCGTCCGGTCGTTTGT
>CALDPL010000142.1 GCA_937911965.1 uncultured Allomuricauda sp.
ATGGGCAGCATCAATCCGGTGGTCGTAACCCCGGATGCCCTGGCCAAAAGGGCCGGGGAAATCGCAAAGACCTATGCGGGATCGATCAGTCTGGGAACGGGGCAATTTTGTACCAATCCTGGGCTGTTGTTGACTGTGGAGGGTGCAAATACCAAGGAATTCATACGAGATCTTGCCGAAAAAACCCTTGCCATGGAGGCCCAGGTCATGTTGCACCCGGACATCAAGAAGGGGTATGACACCAAAGGCGCCCTGGTCACTTCCCAAGCAGGGGTGGAGGTCGTGGGAAGCATGAAGGGCGATTTGGGGCCCAATCATGCGGCTTCGGCCATCGCAACGGTATCGGGTTCGGAATTTTTGGCCAACCCCAAACTTCACCAAGAGGTCTTTGGACCTTTTTCCCTGGTGGTCCGTGCAAAGGATAAGGATGAACTGATCCAGATCATCGAGGGTCTGGAAGGTCAACTGACAGGCACCCTGATCGCCGAGAAAGAGGACGGCCTGGACCTTCCCGAAATCATCGAGGCGCTACAGAACCGGGTGGGAAGGGTCATTTACAACGGGGTTCCCACCGGAGTGGAGGTCTGTGCCGCCATGCAGCACGGAGGCCCTTATCCGGCATCCACGGATTCCAGGTTTACGGCCGTTGGGATACATTCCATCAAACGATGGGTAAGGCCGGTGAGCTATCAGTCCTTTCCCAAGGAACTGTTGCCGGAACATCTAAGGGGCTAATTCCGTTTAATAAAAGGGACCTACATTTGAATATCATTTAAAGCAGTTCTCGTGGGGAGAAAAACATTTTTCTGTGTGGATGCACACACCTGCGGCAACCCGGTACGGGTCGTGGCAGGGGGAGGCCCCAACCTTGTGGGGTCCAATATGAGTGAAAAGAGACAGCACTTTCTCAGGGAGTTCGACTGGATTCGAAAAGGGCTCATGTTCGAGCCCAGGGGACATGATATGATGAGTGGAAGCATTTTGTATCCGCCCCATGACCCGGACAATGATTTTGCCATCCTCTTTATTGAGACCTCAGGATGCCTGCCCATGTGCGGCCATGGTACCATAGGGACCATCACCGTGGCCCTTGAAGAGGGTTTGATCGACCCCAAGACCCCTGGAAAGATCAAAATGGAGGCCCCGGCCGGGCTGGTGGAAATCGAGTACCAAATGAGCGGCAAAAAAGTGGAATGGGTACGCCTGACCAATGTAAAGTCGTATCTGGCCGCCGAAAACCTGAGTGTGGACTGTCCCGGTCTGGGGGAGCTGTACTTTGACGTGGCCTATGGGGGCAATTATTACGCCATTGTGGATCCCCAAAAAAACTTCAGTGGAGTACATGATTTCACTGCCGGGGAGATTGTACAATTTTCCCAAACGGTCCGCAAAAGAATCAATGATAAATACCCCGATCGATTTATACATCCCGAAAATGACACCATTAGGGATGTGAGCCATATGCTCTGGACCGGTAACCCATTAGATCCAAAGTCCTCGGGCCGCAACGCCGTTTTCTACGGGGACAAGGCCATTGACCGTTCCCCCTGTGGGACCGGTACCTCAGCCCGTTTGGCGCAGTTATATGCCAAGGGCAAGCTCAAACTGGGGGAGCCCTATATACATGAGAGTTATATCGGAAGTACCTTTACGGGACGGGTTGAGAAGGAAACCGTATTGGGGGACCACAAGGCCATTGTGCCCAGCATTCAGGGTTGGGCCCAGATTACGGGCCACAATTACATCATCATAGATGATGACGACCCCTATGCCCAGGGTTTTCAGGTATTATAGTTCGAGTAAGCCGGCCCTTTGCCCTACAATACTAGCAAGTTTTTGAAGATTCAAGGTTGTTAAGGCTAATATAGTATCATATATTGTTAATAAGCAGCCTTGGCCCCCCAAAGAATTTCCCTAGTTTTAAACTATGGAAACTTTTGTCAAAAAAATAAGTGTATTTTTTATACTTCTAACTTCCCTGAGTACTTTTTCCCAGGGGACCTTGGAAGATTACAAAAGGGCAAACGCCTTGGATTCCCTGTACAGGGACAAGTTGATCAACTCGCCTTCGAGCTTTGTTTGGCTGGACAATGGATTAATGTGGTATGTGAACAATGGAGTGGAGGGGAAGGAATACCTATGGGTAGATCCCGGGAAGCGGACGCAGAAGAAAATCTTCGATCACCAAACCCTTGCCAAATTGTTGTCAGAACAATTTGAAAAGGAAATCGACCCCCACAACATCCAGATCACCGAATTGGATTTCAGTGCCGACCTTAAGGATATTCAGTTCATTTTTGATGGAAAGAAGCTATCCTTCAATACCGTGGAGGACCAATTGACGATCCTTGATCCGAAAGTGGACAAACGGGACCGGGAATGGGGCTATTGGGGCCGAAGGTTCGATGAGACCACCAATCCCCCTGTGGCATCACCCGATTCCAGCATGACGGCCTATATCAGGGACCACAACCTCTTTGTCAAAGAAGGTTCCAGTGGAAAGGAAATTCAATTGAGCTATGATGGTGCTTTGGGTTTTTTCTATTCCTCCCATATCCAGTGGTCCCCTGATGGGAAGAAGATCATGGCCTATAAGGTACGTCCCGGCGCCGATCGTAAAATCTATTTTGTGGAATCCAGTCCCCAGGACCAACTTCAGCCCAAATTACAGTCCAGGGATTATCTCAAACCCGGGGATGAACTCCCCTTTAGAAGTCCACAATTGTTTCTCTTGGATGGTCCAAGGCATATCCAAATCCCCACAGGGGAATTCAACCACCAATACAGTTTGGGCAATTTTCAATGGAGGCAGGACAGTAGGGCCTTTACCTTTGAATACAACCAAAGGGGGCATCAGGCCTATAAGGTCATTGAGGTCAATGCCGTCAACGGGAGGCCCAAGGTTTTGATCGACGAGAAATCGGAGACCTTCATCGATTACAGCAGTAAAAAATACCGACATGATCTAAACGATGGAGAGGAAATCATCTGGACCTCCGAACGGGACGGATGGAACCATATTTACCTCTACGATGGGAGCGGAAACCTAAAGAAACAGCTTACCAAAGGGGAGTGGGTGGTACGCCAGGTACACCATGTGGACGAGGAGAACAGGGAAATCTACTTTTCTGCAAGTGGAATGGACCCTGGACAAGACCCCTATTTCCTGCACTATTTCAAGATTGGATTGGACAAGGGAAAGTTGACCAGGCTCACTGGGGAAAATGGAAATCACAAGGTGTTTTTTTCCAAGGACCACAACTATTATGTGGACCAATATTCCAGGGTGGACGCCCCGCCCATAAGCCTGTTGAAGGAGAGTAAGGGAGGCAAGACCCTGATGGAACTGCAACGGGGGGATCATTCCAAACTGTTGGCCCAAGGGTGGATCGCCCCCGAGGTTTTTACCTCCAAGGGCAGGGATGGGGTGACCGATATTTGGGGAATCATAGTCCGCCCGGCC
>CALDPL010000143.1 GCA_937911965.1 uncultured Allomuricauda sp.
CAATTTCCCAGGTTGAAGGAAGGGAGCTGGCTAAAAGTCCGCAACCGAACGTCTCCAGTTCCCTTGCCGGCCGTTTTTCAGGATTGATTGCCAACAACAGGGCTGGAGAACCCGGCTATGACGACAGCGAGTTTTACATCCGTGGCGCCGCCACCACTGGCAACAAAGACGTGTTGGTGGTGGTTGACGGCGTGCCCGGTCAGATAGGCGGCCTGAACCGGCTAAATCCCAACGATATAGAAAGCATTGAAATACTGAAAGACGCAGCAGCCACCGGAATCTACGGTTCGCGCGGAGCCAATGGGGTGATCCTGATCACCACAAAGAAGGGAACAAGGGGAGAGGCCAAGATTTCCTTGAACAGCTACACCGGTTTCAGCACCATTGCCAACCTACCGGCCATGCAGGATGCCGAGACTTTCTTTGAAACCAAATTGACCCGTTTTGGCAGGGACAACATCAGTGTGACCGAAAGGGAAGGCTACCTCCAAGGTAGGGATACGGACTGGTTGGACCTTGCGACCCGCTTGGGAACCCGACAGGAACACAACATAACCATCAGCGGGGGAGCCGAAAAAGTACAATACTTCATTTCGGGAACCTATCACAAGACCAAGGGTGTGGCAAAGAACGATGATTTTGAAAGGGCGACCCTTCGGGTGAACGTGGACACTGAGATCAGGCCTTGGCTGAAGATCGGGACCAGCACCCAGCTATCCCATTACAATAGGGACGGTCGTGAAGTGAATTTTGAGGACGCCTTCAAGATGAACCCCTTTGCGGTCCCCTTTGAGGAGGACGGTTCCATACGGCTTACCCCATGGCCGGAGAATTCATTCTACGACAACCCCTTGGAAGCTTTGAACGTACAAAACCAGGACCGTACCTATAGGGTGTTGACCAGCAATTATCTGCAGATCGACTTCCCATTTTTGGAAGGCCTCTCCTATCGTGCCAACGTTGGGGGGAGCTACCGGTACAGGGGCGTGGAAACCTATTACGGGGCCAACACCAAAAGAGGCCTGGAACAAGGAGGGGTCTCCCAAATGGATTATTGGCACAACCTCGACTGGACCATAGAGAACCTGCTGTACTACAACCGTAGTTTTGGAGATCATACCGTGGGCCTGACCTTGCTTTACAGTGCCCAGGAGCGTACGGTCAACGATCACGATGTGGATGGGGTGGGATTTCCTAGCCATACCCGGACAAACTATCAACACGGGGCGGCCACGGTACTCACCGGTAGTGACAACTATTCGGTAACGGCCAACCTTTCCCAAATGGGCCGTTTGAACTATTCCCTATTGGACAAGTATTTGCTGACCTTTACCGTGAGACGTGACGGGTATTCTGGATTTGGATCGGATACCAAGTTTGGAACCTTCCCTTCGGTGGGATTGGGCTGGAACCTGAGTCGGGAGGGCTTTATGTCAGAAATCGACCAGATCGACAACCTTAAGATCCGCGGTTCCTACGGAAAGACCGGAAACCAGGCCATCGGGGCCTATTCCACCCTTCCGGGCCTAGGGGGCGCCCACTATATTACGGAAAGCGGGGAACCGGCCTTTGGGTACTATCCTTCCGGTATCGGGGACCCCACCCTGAGCTGGGAAACGACCAAATCCTTTAACGTGGGAATCGATTTTGGCCTGTTCAAAAACAGGGTTCAGGGCTCTGTGGATCATTTCCGCGCCAATACCACGGATCTGCTGCTCAACAGAAATATTTCATACATCAACGGAACCGGATCCATCCGCCAGAACATTGGGGAAACCAAGAATCGTGGATGGGAATTCGAACTCTCCACGATCAATGTGGATACCGGGGATTTCCAATGGGTTTCCAATTTGAACGTATCGACCTACAAGAACGAAATTGTGGACGTATCCCTTCGCGATGAATCGGGCCGCCCCATGGACGACCTGAGCAACCGTTGGTTCATAGGCAAACCCATCGATGTCAACTACGACTATAAATTCGGGGGCATCTTCCAGAATGAGACCCAGATATTCAATTCGGCCCAGCCCGACGCCCAGGTAGGGGATGTGATCGTGGTGGACGTGAACAAGGATGGGATCATCAACGAGGACGACCGTACCATTATAGGATCCAGGATTCCGGATTATACCTTGGGTTTCAGCAACAGCTTTACCTATAAGAACTTTACCTTGAGTGCGCATTTGACCGCGGTACAGGGGGTAAGCAAGAACAATTACCTCACCAGAACCTTTTTCAACGGCAATGAGCGGTCCTTCGATTACAATTTCTGGACCCCCGAGAATCCCCACAATTCCTACCCGGCCAATCGGGATGATGCCAACCCTAGGGGCGTGGATATTTTTGGGAAGGCCAACGACGCAAGTTTTATCCGATTGAACGATGTTTCCTTGAGCTATAGGATGCCCGACAGTGTGCTCGATATCCTTAAACTCAAAAACCTTGAACTTTTCCTCAACGGAAAGAACCTGGTGACCATAACGGATTGGGAAGGATTGGATCCCGAGTTCAACGATCAGATGGCGATACCTCAGTCCAGAACCTATCTGTTTGGCGTCAAGGTGGATTTTTAAAAAAAACGAAAAAGTATTCCAATGAAAAATAAAGTTCACATATTCCTATCACTCTTTATGTTCGCCGTACTTATCGGCTGCAGTGAAGACAGTTTTTTAGAAGAGAGCCCCAAGGATAATCTTTATGCCGATAACCTGTACACCACGGGAGAAGGTTTCCAATTGGGAATCAATGCCCTACTTCAGTTTGTCAGGACTGAAAGGGAAGAGCCCGTCGCTTCGGCCGAGTTTGGTTTTGGTTGGAAGATCGGGGTCGACAACGGCTGGTCCCCGAGGAACCTGAGTTGGTTGAGGGGCCCTGGCCTGTACCAGAATGATTGGCACCCTTCCATGCAGTGGATCAGCGGAAGCAATGGCCTATGGCGCCACCTCTACCGGGCCATCAATACGGCCAATATGTTGATGGAACGTTCCGAGAACCCCGATATCGATTGGGGGGGGACCTCCGAGGAAGAGAACGCCGCCATCAAGGCCAATGTGCAGGCACACGCCCATCTTTTCCGGGCATGGGCCTACAGGCACCTGGCCCTTACCTTTGGGGATGTGCCGATAAGCACCACCGAAATCAACGGCTCCAACTTCAAGAACGACTGGATAAGACAACCCATAGCGGATATACGTGCCCTTATCATTTCTGACCTTCATGAGGCGGAAAAGGGACTTCCCGACAATTCCAACAATGTCTTGGCCCTCTCCAAGGCGGTCGCACAACACTATTTGGCGGAAATGTACCTCTGGGACGGTAACCCCCAACAGGCGATCATCGAGGCACAAAAGGTGCTGAACAACACAAATTATTCCTTGATCACCGAGCGTTACGGAGTACGTGCGAATGAACCCGGGGTACCGTTTATGGATCAGTTCATTCAAGGAAACATACTCCCCTCTGAAGGAAATACCGAGGCCCTTTGGGTGTTGCCCAACACGGATATACTCGAGTCCACAGGGATCAGCCAGAACTCCATGAGAAGGACCTGGGTGGTCAACTACGCCAGTTCCGGATATGCGGATTACAGCCCCGAATATGGAGGGCGTGGCCTGGGCAGTGCAGCAATTACCGCATGGGGGTTCAGCATCTACGAACCCACCGATGATAGATTCAGTCCCTACGCGGTACAGAAGGAATACGTCAATCAAAAGACCGGGGTGGTGACCACCACCCAAACGGAAGAGGAGAACATGACCAACTCCAACAATCGATGGGCAAGTACCAAAAAGTGGGATTGGACCTTTGCAGACCCGAATCTGTGGGGGGACTCTTATGCCTATGCGGATCAGGCCTACCTCAGATTGGCCGATACCTATCTGTTGATGGCGGAAGCCCAATTATTGGCCAACGGTCCCGCT
>CALDPL010000144.1 GCA_937911965.1 uncultured Allomuricauda sp.
TGTTCCAGCACCAGCCGGCCGCCGAGGTCGTCACCGCCCTTAGATCTCAGAACGTACAGATAGCCGGTGGGGCCCTCAACACCCTGCCCTCGGGCAAGCAGACCGCCTTTGAGGTCAATATACAGACCCAGGGAAAACTGGTCTCCCCCGAGGAATTTGAACAGGTGATCATCAAAGCCGGCGAAGGGGGTCGCATCGTGCGCTTAAAGGATATCGGCCGGGCCGAACTCGGGGCCCAGAACTATACCACCCGGGGCTATCTGGGCAAAAAACCGGCCATCGCCATGCCCATTTTTCAACAGCCCGGGGGCAATGCCCTGGCCACCGCAGCGGATATCAAGGATAAAATGGAAGCACTTTCCCAAGACTTTCCGGAAGACCTCAAGTATGAGATTGTCTACAATCCCACCGAGTTCATCCAAAAGTCCATAGACGAGGTGTACCGTACCATTTTTGAGGCCGTGATCTTGGTGGTTTTGGTCATATTGTTGTTCCTTCAATCCTGGAGGGCGGCGATCATCCCCATCCTGGCCATCCCGGTCTCCCTGGTGGGTACCTTTGCCGTAATGCAGGCCATTGGCTTTTCCCTGAACACCCTGAGCCTCTTTGGCCTGGTACTGGCCATCGGGATCGTAGTGGACGACGCCATAGTGGTGGTGGAGAACATGGAACGCTACTTGAGAAAGGGTCTGTCCCCAAAAGAGGCGGCCAAAAAGACCATGGACGAGGTCGGGGGCGCCCTTATTGCCATTGGTTTGGTACTCATCGCGGTCTTTATCCCCACTTTATTCTTGGAAGGGATATCCGGGCAGTTCTACAAACAGTTCGGCCTGACCATAGCGGTGGCCACCGCCATTTCGGTCTTTGTCTCCCTGACCCTGAGCCCGGCCATGGCCGCCCTGTTGATGCGCCATGGGGAAAAGAAACCCAAAGAACGGACCTTTGTGCTCCTCAGACCCTTTGTCCTCATTGGGGACCGCTTCAACCTCTTTATGGAACGGCTCTCGCAAAACTATGGGAATGGGGTCCGTAAATTGCTGAGGACCTCCATGATGGTCATGGCGGTCTATCTCGGCCTGATCCTCTTGACCGGTCTGGAGTTCAACAGGGTGCCCAAGGGTTTTATTCCGGCCATGGACCAACAGTATTTCATAACCGTGGTACAGCTTCCCCCTGGATCCTCCCTGACCCGTACGGACGAGGTGGTACGGGATGTCCTGGACATTGGCCTGGAGATCGATGGGGTGGAAAATGCCATTTCCTTTACCGGATTGGACGCCACATCCTTCACCAATGCCTCCAATTCGGCCGTGGTCTTTTTGGCCTTGGAGGACTTTGACCTCAGAGCGGACAAGGGCATAGCGTACGAGGCCCTGTTGGGGACGATCCGTGGGCAATTGTCCCAGATCGACAATGCCATCGTATTGGTGATCCCCCCGCCATCGGTCAGCGGGATCGGAAACGCCGGCGGCTTTAAGATGATGGTACAGGACCGGGGAAACCTGGGGACCGAAAAATTATTGGAGGCGACCAATGCCCTGGCCATGGCCGCAAACCAGGATCCCATGGTCAATAACGTCTTCACCTTTTTCAACAACCGGACGCCCCAGTTGTATTTGGATATTGACCGGGTTAAGGCCGAAAAATTGGGAATCGATGTAGCGGACATTTACCAATCCCTTGAAATCTATATGGGATCGGCCTTTGTCAACGAGTTCAATTATCTGGGCAGGACCTTTCAGGTGACGGCCCAGGCGGATGCCCCAAATCGATTGACCCCTACGGACCTTTCAAAGATCAAGGTGCGCAATGCCTCGGGGGACATGGTTCCCCTGGGAAGTTTCACCCAACAGGACAAGATTGCCGGGGCCGCGAGGATTCCCAGGTTCAATCTCTACCCCGCAGCCTCCCTCAATGGCAATGTAAGCCCGGGCTTTAGTTCGGGACAGGCCCTGGAACGGATGGAAGAATTGGCCGAAGAGGTCTTGCCGGAGGGCATTTCCTATCAATGGACGGAACTGGCCTATCAGGAAAAGCAGACCGGAAATACCGCAGGGACCGCATTTTTATTGGCCGTGGTCTTTGTGTTCCTGTTGCTCGCCGCCCAATTTGAAAGCCTGGTACTGCCCTTGGCTGTGATCCTCATTGTACCCATGGTACTGCTCTTTGCCATGTTGGGCATCGATATGGCCGGGCTGGACAACAACATCATGGTACAGATCGGTCTGGTGGTCCTGGTGGGACTTGCAAGCAAAAACGCGATCCTGATCGTGGAGTTTGCCAAACAATTGGAGGAACAGGGCCTGGAACTCAGGGCGGCCGTGTTGGAAGCCTCAAAATTGAGGTTGCGCCCCATCCTGATGACCGCCATGGCCTTTATCCTGGGAGTGGTTCCCTTGGCCATTTCCACAGGGGCCGGATCGGAGCTCAGGGTGGCCTTGGGCATTGCGGTGCTCAGCGGTATGCTGGGAGTGACCCTCTTTGGAATCTTCCTTACCCCGGTGTTCTATTATCTGGGAAGGAAGTGGACCTCTAACCCAAAAACCAAGGAAGTGGAACCCCTGCCCGGGGCCCTTCACGCATAAACGAAACAAAGACATAAGATGAAATACATATTCCATATCCTATTGACGGCAAACCTCCTCTTGGTTCTGTCCTGCGGCATCCAAAAGAGGAACTACGATACCCCATCGATCTATTCGGCCCCTTCCGATTTCCTGGAAACGGAACTGGCGGAACCCGGCTATGGTTCCGGGGACATTTCCATTTCCTGGTGGTCCGAATTCCAAGATCCGGTGCTGGACAGCCTCATCGAAAAAGCCAGAAGGCACAACCTGGACATCAATACGGCCGTGGCCAATTTTGAGGCCTCCAGGGCCCTGTTGGAGGGCACAAAATTGGACCGTTATCCCACAGTCCCCCTCAATGGGGAATATTCAAGGACCCGTTTGGGGGAAAATGTGTTCGCCCCGGGCAGCAATCCCACCTACAGCACCTATACGGGAAGCTTTGACGCCTTTTGGGAGCTGGACCTATTTGGAAGGGTCTCCCACAGGATCAAGGGGGCCTATGCCAACAGCCAAGAGGCCCTGGCCGATATGAGGGGGGTCTACATCCGTATTTTTGCCGAGGTATCCAATTCCTATATGGAACTTCGGGGCAACCAATACCTGTTGGATATCGCCGAGAGGAACCTCAAGGGGCAGGAAGAAACCTACCAATTGACCCTGAAACTCTCCCAGGCCGGTACCAGCAACAGCCTTGATGTGTCAAGGGCCTTGGCCCAGTTGGAGGCCACCAGGGCAAGCATCCCCCCCATCGAGGCCAGGATCGAGGCCCTTAAAAACAGTTTGAGTGTACTGGTGGGCGAGATTCCGGGCCGTTTGGACTCGGGAGTGGTCGGAAAAAAACCCCTTCCAAGCCTCCCGGCCACGGTGGCCCTGGGGAAGCTGGATGATCTCTTGAGGCGCAGGCCGGATGTCCAACGGGCAGAGGCCCAATTGCAGCAGCGGGTGGCCCGATACAATATTTCAGTGGCCAATCTGTATCCCAAGATCCAATTTGGGGGCTCCATCGGCTTTTCTGCCACGGATTTTTCTAACTTTGGAAGTGCGGAATCCTTCACTTGGAGCATTTTCCCCTCCTTCAGCTGGGCGGCATTCGACCTGGGACGGGTGAGGAAACAGATCAAAAGTGAAGATGCCAAAACCTTGGCAGCGCTCAACCGGTACGAAAAAACGGTCCTGGAAAGCCTGGAGGAGATCAAGACCTCCCTGAGCGATTACGGCCAGCAGCTCAAAAGAAGGGAAATCCTTGGGGCCTCCTCCCGGGCAGCGGATCGAGCGGCGGACATGGCACGGCAAAGGTACCGGGCGGGGCTGGATAACTTTATCGATTATCTCAGTGCGGACCGTGCCCTGTTACAGGCGGAAAATGCCCTGGCCCTGAGCGAAATATCCACGGCCAGTTCCCTGATCGCCATTTACAAGGCCTTGGGCGGGGGTTGGGAAATCATTTCCCCTGGGGAACTGGAGGAAAAACTCCAGGCCATGGATTGAGATAGGTACGGAACGAACCGGCAATGGAACTGAAAGAAAACGAGATCATTCAACACAAAGGGCCTTTGGACCCCCTTAGAAAATACGGTGGGAAAACCAATATACCGGTTTTTGAGAACACCAACGACCTCCATGAGGCCGTGGGCTTTGCCCACAGGAGCCATATGCCCAATTTTGACGTTTTCTCGGTAGAGGACCTGGAACCTTTTACGCGTCGTTGCATGCCCCCCTACCGACAGGGATTTTACCAAATTGGCCTGCTCACCTTTACCGGGGACAGCAAGTTCAGCCTGAACACGGATTGGCTGGAACTCGAGGGCCACCCCTTGTGGTTTGCGGTGCCGGGGCAGATCATCTCCTGGGTGAGGGACGAGCGGATCAGGGGCTATTATGTGATGTTCAGAAAGGAATTCCTGATGGAGTCCTTTTCCGATCTGACCCAGGACTTCCCCTTTTTAAAAATGGCCGAGAACTCCGTGATGATGCTCCGCAAGGAGGAACACGAATCCCTGGCCTATGACATTGAACGGATGCACTCGGTCTTCAAAAGCCCACATCCCTATCAGGAAAAGATGTTGGAGGGCATGCTGGGATCCCTGCTCTATTTCTGCAAGGCCATTTACGAAAGGCAAAAGACCACCCGGAACCACCTCAGCAGGGCCCAGATCATCACCGAACAGTTCGAGGCCCTTGTGGACAAAATGTACATTGACACCAAAAATGTGGGCGACTATGCCGAGGAGCTCAACATCACGCCCAACCATTTGACCACTACGGTAAAAAGACTGACCGGGAAAAGTGCCAAGGACATTATCCATGAACGGCTGCTGGTGGAGAGCAAAAGTATGTTGAAGTATTCCGGTCTGGATATTGCAGAGATATCCTACCGCTTGAATTTTCAGGAGCCCACCCATTTTACAAGGTTCTTCAAAAAACTCAGTGGAACCACGCCCAAGGAGTTCCGAAAATCTTAGAAATGGGATCAAGAAACATATTGTATTAAAATATTAAGATGGAATAAAATGAAAGATAGGGGGATTGCATTGATCACCGAGGCCGGGAACGGTTTGGGCAAGATATTTGCCCGTCTGGTCCTGGAGCAGGGATATGAAGTGGTATTGGCCGCCCATGGCAAGAGCCACGAAAAATTAAGGAACGAAGGAGTCGATGAAGCCTATACCTTGGTCAAAACGGACCTGACCTCAGCGGAAAGTTTGGAAGGACTCAAAGACCATCTGGAGTCCACCTATGGAAAACTGGACCTTCTGATAAACAATGCGGAAATCGTCAACGGTTTTGGGCATAAGATCGATCAGTTGGACCTGGAGGAACTCAAAAGTGTACACGAGATCAATTTCATTGCGGTCCTCAGAATCATCAAATTGATGAAGCCCCTGCTTCTCAGGGGTCAGGCCCCAAAAATCATAAACATAACCTCTTCTCTGGGCGATCTGGGCAAAATGAAGGACGAAACCTTTTGCTATTCCAATTACAGCCTGACCGCCTATTCCACTTCCAAGGCCGCCCTGAACCTCTATACCCATCTGCAGTGCAAGGAATTCAAGCCCACCAACATCAGGGTCCACAGTTTCGATCCGGTGGCGATGAACAATTGTACCCACAATACGGTTTACATCCGCAATGAGGTCCGCAAAAATTTTCTTGAACTCATTGGTACGGAATAAGGGGTCCAGGGGACATGGAACCGGTTCAAGGACCCTCTAGCCCAGGGCCTGCAGGGAATGGATGGATACTTCCCTGCTCTTTCCCTTGAGGGTTATGTTTCCCATCAAACGGCTTCGGTATCCCTGGGAAATGTTCAACAGGGACAACAAATCGGAACTCACCAGGATTTCTTCCTTGAACTCACGGCATTTGCCCAGGATACGGGCCGCTGTGTTCAAAACATCCCCTGAATAGGTGATGTCCCGTTTGACAATGCCCACCTCCCCGGCCACCACATCCCCCGAATGGAATCCGGCCTTAAAGGAGGGTACACAGCCGTAGAGCCTTTGATAGGCTTCCCCTTTTTTGCGATCGTCGCCTTGATGTCAAAGAAACACTGTAGGCAATGCTGTCCGCGCAATCCATCCCTGTAATCCCAGGCCACCACCACCTCATCCCCCACATATTGGTATATATTCCCCCTGTTGTCGATGATGGGATCGGTGATATCGGCAAAAAAATCCTTAAGGAGCCTATGGTATTTTTCATTGCCCAACCTCTCGGCCAAGTGGGTGGAGTCATCAAGGTCCAGGAACATGAATATTCGCTTTTCTTCCTTGGGGGTTTGGTATCGGCCCCTTAGTATATCCTTGAAGGTGCGGTGCCCGAACTTGTTGTTGATCTGCAGCATCAATTGGGTGAACATCACCACGAACGCCCAGACCAGGGCACTTTTCAGGGGAAAAGGGTCGTTTGTGAATTCCCAAAAGGCCTCTCGGGTCCTCGGGTCCCCAAGCGGCCTGCCGGTTTGCCCGGGGACCAGGATCAGGCCCATGACCAGGGTGATTATCAATACCACCAGGACAAAACAGACCCCTACGAAGAGCATGGTCCGGCCATAGGGCCGGTCCCTGAACTTTTCGTTCACATAAAACACCAGGGTGCTGCCACCCAAAAGGGCCCCGATCAAGGCCGGGCCCATATTGCGAAGGACCGAATCCCAAAAGGTATAGATGGGGGCAGGCCCCGAAGAATAATAGGTGTGGAGCATTAAATGGTCATAGACGGCAATGACCAGTCCAATAAAGAGCCAAAGAAGTACAATGATGCCCCATTGTCTAAATTTAATCCGGGTGGAAGTTTTCACGATTCGCTTTTTTTCCATGGAAAAGGTGAACTACCCACCCACGGCAGAGCCGATGGGTCGGGCC
>CALDPL010000145.1 GCA_937911965.1 uncultured Allomuricauda sp.
GGGGTAGATCAACAGCACGTCATTATGGTCAACGATTATATAATCCTTAAGTCCGTCCACCACCACGATCTTACCCTTCTGGCTGCGGATCATATTGCCTTTGGCATCTTCCAGGACGGTCTTGGCCTGGACGACGGCATTTCCGGAAGCATCCTTATCCAATTTATCGTATAGGGCGCCCCAGGTCCCCAGATCGTTCCAATCAAAGGTTGCCGGGAGGGTATGGATGGAATCGGATTGCTCCAGGATGGCGTAATCAATGGAAATATTGTCCGCTTTGGCGTAGTGTTCCTGGATGAAATCCGACTCAGTTGCAGTATCGTAATGGGAAATACCCTTTTCAAAAAGCTCGTATTGAATGGGTTGGTATTTTTTGAAGGCGTCCACTATGGTCCCCACACTCCACATAAAGATTCCGGCATTCCACAGGAAATTGCCCTGGGCCAAAAATTGTTTGGCCGTTTCATAATCCGGTTTTTCCCTGAACCGGAAAACCTTCTTGATGGGGGACCCGGCCCCCTTTTCATATTCTATATAGCCAAATCCGGTATTGGGAAAAGTGGGTTGTATGCCCAAAGTGCAGAGGGCGGTTTCCCTGCTGCATTTGTCAAAACACTGGATCACATCCCGTTCAAAGGCTCCCTCATCCTCGATCCAATGGTCGCTGGGAGCCACGATCATAACGGCATCGGGGTTCCTTTTTTGAATCTTCAGGGAAGCGTACAGGATACAGGGCGCCGTGTTGCGCATGGCCGGCTCCAAAAGCAATTGTTCAGGTTTTAATTGGGGCAATTGCTCCAAAACCAAATCGTCATAGCGTTCATTGGTTAGGATCAAGATGTTTTCCGCGGGGATGAACTTGCTCAACCGGTCAAAGGTCTTTTGGATCAAGGTCCTCCCCGCTCCCAACATATCGTGGAACTGTTTGGGGTTCTCCGTGGTGCTCACGGGCCAAAAGCGGGAACCAACCCCCCCGGCCATCAAGACTGCGTAATAGTTTTTGTTCATTTTATTCGATTCGTTTTGTTCGGTTCATCCAATTGGACCTTGCTGTACCAATTCCACTTCGGCATTGGGTTGGAACAGATAGACCCTACCTGTTTTCACTTCCACACATTCGTAGCGCTTCACCCGCTTTTTCCCTTTCTTGTACAGTTTTCCATTGTGCAGCCTAAAGATACTGCCCATGGGCAATTCAAACACATAACTCTCCCTCCTTTGTTCGGGGTCGAAGGACTTGAGGGCTATGGACAGGCGCGCATCCGTGCTGCTGCTTGCCTTTGGGTTCTTAAAGTGTTGGGCCAAGAGCGGCAACAATTGGGACGGGAAGATCTCGGGCGATAGGAAGGGCAACATCAAATGTTGGAAGCAGTGCTTCCATTCCCTGCCGTGGGGCAAAATTCGACGCCCATAGGTCTCAAAGGCCACCAAATGGGCAATTTCATGGACCAGGGTGATCAAAAATCTATATTTGTTCAGGGAGGCATTGACCGTAATCTGGTGCAGGCCGTTGGGCAACCTCCTATAGTCCCCGTGCCGGGTGACCCTATGGTCCACGATCTTGAGATGCACCCCATGGGTCTTGATCAATTCAAAACAAGGGCCCACGGCCCGATCTGGGAGGTATTTTTGAAGGACGCTATCCACTATGACAAAGGTAGCCTTTTGCTTGGAAACGTTCTACGGGGTACTGTTGCTGACCTGCAATAGTTTTCCATTGTACAATTTATGACCGGTCAGGGCAAAATCCACAATATGGGCGGCCATATCCATAGCAGTGGTGGCGGCCTTAAAACCCGGAAAGGCCTCTTTGAGCATTTCGGTTTGCACCGAACCCAAGGCCAATACATTGAAGGAGGGTCCGGTTTCCTTAAATTCCTCGGCCCATAGCTCCGTAAGGCTTATGACGGCCCCTTTGCTGGAGCTGTAGGCGGAAAGCCCAGGAAATTTGACACTGCCCTGAACCCCTCCCATGGAACTGATGGTGACCACATGCCCATCGGCATCCATTTTGGGCAGGACTCTCCTCGTCACTTCCGCCAGGCCAAAAACATTGATCCGGTACACCTGTTCAAATTCCTCCGGGCTTATTTCAAGGAAGGGCTTATTGATCAAATGACCCGCATTGTTGATCAGCACATCCACACGCTCCCATTGGTCCAAAAACCCTTCGAGCCGATCAAAGTCCTTTCCCTGCGCCAGATCGAATGGAAAAAAATGCACATTGGGCAGTTGTAGGGCCTCCATGGGGCGGGTATTCCTGGAAAGGGCCAATACCTGATGTCCATTTTGGGCAAAAAGTTTCAACATTTCATAACCTATGCCCCTACTGCTCCCTGTGATGATGATGTTTGCCATGGTTCTTTCCAAATTCCTTTCGCGGTCCAAATTGTTCGGACCACTTTTCCCTATTTTAATTTTATTTGCTGCCCAGGAGCATTGGCAATGCCCTGTAGAACGGGCAGGGTCTTGTTCACCAATTCGGCCATATGGTCAAAATCCATGAGCTCCACTTCATCCCCAACCTTGTGATAGTGGTCAAAATTGGTGAAATCGAAGGTGCAGAAGGTATGGGAAGGTACCCCAAAGACCTGGTGATAGGGATAATTGTCCGATCTTTGGAAAAGTCCGAATTCTTTGGCCGTGGGCAGGAACCCGACCAATTCTTCCCCGGCATACCCATTGCTGACCTCGGCCACGTTGGACATATCATAGCCTGTAACGTACATAAAGTAGTCCTTTCCCTCCATGGGTACCCCGGTCATTTCAAAATTGAGCATTACATAAAGGTTCAATCCTTCATCCTTCATCCTTTTGGCCAAATGTCTAGACCCCAGAAGTCCTTTTTCCTCAGCGCTGAAAAGTGCAAAGATCAGGCTGCGCTTATTGGTATTATGGGTCCCAAAATACCGTGCAAACTCCATTACCGTTGCAGTTCCCGAAGCATTGTCATTGGCACCATTGGCAATCTCGTCCCCATTTTCCATGGGCCCGATGCCGATATGGTCATAATGGGCCCCGATCACTATGTATTCCTTCTTGAGTACGGGATCATTGCCTTCGACCACTCCCACCACATTGTAGGCAGCGGCTTGCTGAAAATTGGACAAGGTGTCCCTATAGGTATCGTAATAGGGCTTCACCCCATGGGCCCTGAAATGGTCCTCGATATACTTTGCGGCCATTTCAATGCCCTCGCTTCCGGTATCGCGCCCTTGAAGATCGTCCGAGGCCAGATACCCCATGATCTTCCCGATACGCTCGGCCTGTGTGAAATTGGATGGAATCGAGATCTCAGGGGATTGTGACACTTGGTTGGAGCCACATCCCAGGGCCAAAACGGCCATAAGGACAATTGGAATCAGTTTCATCGAATTGTTTTAAAGGTTGGTTAAAGATAGAAAAAGCATCCATAATTGGATGCTTCTACTGTATTTATGTTATCCGGTCCAAGGGCCGATGGAGATCCTAGGCCAACATGGTCACCGGATTTTCCAGATATGCTTGCAGGGTCTGTAGGAACTGTGCCCCGGAGGCACCATCCACCGTTCTGTGGTCACAGGCCAGGGTCACCTTCATGGTACTTCCCACCACGATCTGCCCTCCTTTGACCACGGGTTTGTCAACAATGGCCCCAACCGACAGTATGGCGGAGTTGGGTTGGTTGATGATGGATGTGAATTCCTGTATCCCGAACATACCCAAATTGGAGACCGTAAAGGTGCTTCCCTCCATTTCATCCGGTTTTATTTTTTTGGTCCTGGCCCTTCCGGCCATGTCCTTGACGATGGCCCCGATCTGTGTCAAACTGAGCTGGTCCGCGAATTTGATCACCGGAACCACCAGGCCTTCGTCCACTGCCACAGCAACGCCCATGTGTACATGCTGCTTGTAGATTGTGGTTTCCCCGTTCCAACTGGTATTGACCTGAGGGTGCTTTTTCAAGGCCATGGCACAGGCTTTGAGCACCATGTCGTTGAAGGAAACCTTGGTATCCGGCAAACCGTTGATCTGCGATCTGGATGCTTTTGCATTGTCCATATCCACCTCAATGGTGAGGTAGTAGTGCGGAGCGGAATATTTGGATTCGGCCAAACGCTTGGCAATGATCTTGCGCATGGTGGAGTTTTTCACCTCTTCCATTCCTTCCTCGCCCACCGGTAGGGAAATCGGCGCCAAAGCCGCGCCCGATGTCGCTTCGGCCTGTGGTGTCGCCGCGGAGGCCTTTTGGGATGGTTGAAGATTTTCAACATCCCTCTTCACGATACGACCGTTGTCCCCACTGCCCTTTACCTGGGACAGGTCAATGCCCCTTTCACTGGCAATCTTTTTGGCCAAGGGGGAGGCCAGGATGCGTTGTCCGTCCCGGGAACCGACCGGTTCTTCCCTTGAGTCGGCAGTCCCGCTTTTGGGGCTTTCCCCTTCAATGGATTTTGTTGACGGTTCAACGGGGGCGCCATCTCCGGAGGACTCGGCGGAAAGTACGGCATCCACATTGGTGCCCTCGGGACCGATGATGGCCAAAAGGGAATCCACCGGGGCCCCTTGTCCTTCCTCGATTCCTATATACAATAGGGTTCCCGAATGAAATGATTCAAATTCCATGGTGGCCTTATCGGTCTCTATCTCGGCCAATATGTCACCTTCCTCTATCTTGTCCCCCACTTTTTTGAGCCAAGTGGCCACGGTACCTTCCTCCATGGTGTCGCTCAAGCGGGGCATGGTGATGACCTGCACGCCTTCGGGGATGGAAGCCGTTTGGGAAGGGGCCTTTGTTTGCCCGGGCTCCTTGGAATCGGTTGCCTCTTCCTTCACCTCTTCCTTGGCCGGGGGTGTACCACCGCCCAAGAGGGAGGAGATATCCTCCCCTTCATTGCCGATTATGGCCAATAGGGAATCCACAGC
The DNA here is from genome assembly GCA_937911965.1 of uncultured Allomuricauda sp. Taxonomy (GTDB): domain Bacteria; phylum Bacteroidota; class Bacteroidia; order Flavobacteriales; family Flavobacteriaceae; genus Flagellimonas. The sequence continues at coordinate 4,906 of CALDPL010000145.1, forward strand.
AGCGGCTTCACCTTCCTGAATCCCAATATGGAGCAGGGTTCCCTCGTGGAAGGATTCAAACTCCATAGTGGCCTTATCGGTCTCTATCTCGGCCAATATATCGCCTTCCTCAATTTTGTCCCCCACTTTTTTGAGCCACTTGGCCACGGTCCCCTCCTCCATGGTGTCGCTCAATCTAGGCATGGTGATTACTTCAGCCATCTATTTATAGTTTATGTTGTAAAAATGGATAATCTTCCTGTTCGTACACGGTATCGTACATCTGCTGCAGGGGTGGAAAATCCGACTCCTCCGCAAATTTTTCGCATTCATTGACCAGGTCCCTAACCCTGGCATCAATGACCTTGATGTCGTCTTCGGTGGCATACTCCTTTTCAAGGATGATGTCCTTGACCTGGGTAATGGGATCGATCTTCTTGTATTCCTCGACCTCTTCCTTGGTCCTGTAGTGCTGGGCATCAGACATGGAGTGCCCCCTATAGCGGTAGGTCTTCATTTCCAAAAAGGTGGGTCCCCCTCCGGTGCGCGCCCTTTCAATGGCCTTGTCGACCTCCTTGGCCACAATGGCCGGATCCATTCCGTCAACAGGGGCACAGGGCATTTCATAGCCGAGGCCCAATTTCCAGATTTCCGTTGAATGGGAGGTACGTGCCACAGAAGTTCCCATGGCATAGCCGTTGTTTTCACAGATGAACACCACCGGCAATTGCCACAACATGGCCAGGTTGAAGGATTCGTGCAGGGAACCCTGCCTTACGGCACCGTCCCCCATATAGCACAGGGTGACCGAGTCCCTTTTGAAGTACTTGTCGGCAAAGGCCAAACCGGCACCCAGGGGAATCTGTCCCCCTACGATCCCATGGCCCCCGTAAAATCGGTGTTCCTTGGAAAAGATGTGCATTGACCCCCCCATACCCTTGGAAGTCCCCGTAACCTTGCCGTACAACTCGGCCATCACCTTTCTGGGGTCCACCCCAAGGCCAATGGGCTGTACGTGGTTCCTATAGGCGGTGATCATCCGATCCTTTTCCAGGTCCATCGCATGCAGGGAGCCGGCCAAAACGGCTTCCTGTCCATTGTACAGGTGGAGAAACCCCCTGACCTTTTGTTGGATGTACACTGCGGCAAGCTTGTCCTCAAACTTTCTCCAGAACAACATGTCCTCATACCATTTCAGGTAAACTTCTTTGGTGATCTTTTTCATCAACGGTAGTATTAATTGAAATATCCCCTTTGGGAAGAACAGCAAAAATACATATATATCTGTGTATGGAAAAAGTTTTGATTTAAGAATCACCCAAAAAAGAGCTGTTGAAGGCCAATGGTAAAATATCCCCTACGCAGGCACATTTGTAAATGGGCCCTTCCTCCCCTCTCAGTAAAATGGAAATGGGCGAATCCTGCCTCTGTTCGTATTCCATTATGGCCTGTCTGCAATTGCCACAGGGGGCAGCGGGAAGGTCAACCTTGCGGTTTTCGGTGGACACACAAACGGCCAGGGATTTAATGGCCATGCCCGGAAACCTGGCCCCGGCCTGAAATACGGCCACCCTTTCTGCGCAAAGACCCGATGGATAGGAAGCGTTTTCCTGATTGTTTCCCAGTACGATTTCCCCGTTGTCCATGAGTAGGGCGGCTCCGACCTTGAACCTGGAATAGGGGGCATAGGCACCTTCCCGTGCGGCAGCCGCTGCATCCAACAAATTTCTATCGATTTGTGAGAGTTCCTGTTCGTTCTCAAAAATGAGCATCTCAAAGGCAATCCTTTTCTTTTCCATGGTCCCGGGGTATGCCCAAAAATAAGAAAACCCATCCAAGGGGACAGGTTTTGATGGTATTATTGCCACTTGTCTTCAGTCGTTGAAAAATTCTTCCCCAAAATTGAAGGTCAAAGAAAAGCGCAGGGTATTTTCCAAAGGGTTTTTGACCTGGGAAGTCGAAAACAGGTAGGAAAGGTCGATCTGGGCCGATTTATACTTAAAACCGGCACCCAGGGTCATGAATTTTCTGGACCCCTTTTCCTCACTCTCATTGAAATAGCCCGTGCGCAGCATAAAGGCCTCCCTGAACTTATATTCCGCCCCCAAGGCCCAGGTAATTTCCTTGAGTTCCTCACTGAACCCATCGGGTGCATCCCCAAAGGACTCAAAGATCCCGTTGAAGAAGCCGATGCTCTGGTATCGATCATTGTCCTCTCCATCTATATCCCCATCCCCGTCAAAATCCCTTGGGGTGGGAACCAATAGTTTATTGAACTCCGAGTTTAGGGACAGGACGTTGTCCTGGTCAAAAATAAAGTCAAAACCCGCACCGAACTTTAGATTGGTCGGCAGAAAGTTTTGCTGTCCGCCCTCATCATATTGAAGGGAACCTCCTATATTGGAAATGTTGAACCCCAGCCTCCACCGGCCGTTGTAATTGTTATAGGCTATTTCATGGGACCTGTAAAACCCCGCAACATCCACGGCAAAAGCATTGGCGGCCTGTGAATCCTGTGTGCCGTCCTGAAACCTGAGATTTGAACTGATGAACCGTGCTCCCACGGCCATTGAAAAACTATGGCTCAATTTTAGGGAATAGGACCCGTCAAGGGCAAATTCATTGGGCTTTACCAAGGTCGCATCCTGTTCAATGGTCTGCCGTAGCTCGATCTCCCCCAGACCAAAATAACGCAGTCCAAAGGCGAAGGCACTGCGGTCGTTGAGCTTGTTGTAATAGGTGGCGTTCAACAGGGAGACATCGTTGACTATGGTTTCCAAATAGGGGGTATAGCTGATTCCAACACCTGATTTTTGGGTGGCAAATGCATATTTAGCGGGGTTCCATTGTTGTGAGTACGCATCAAAGGAAGTGGCAACGCCCATGTCCCCCATCCCCGATGCCCTGGCATCGGCGGCTATGGTCAAAAAAGGGACTGCGGTCGTAATGGCCCTCTCTTGTTGTGCCCTGGCCCTATCGGGCATGAACACGGCCAGAAGGACTGCCAATGTCAGTAACTTTTTCATTCTTCTATCTTCGATTTTAGCGTTTGGTACTGGTGGATTCCAAGTAAAGTCTTGGATGCATTACAACATTAACGACGTTTTCCCAAAATTCTTGTAATAAGAAAGCCTTTTTTTAAGGAGCCCATGCATTGTGTGCTTCCCATCCCATTCCCAAACGTCGACAGAATTCGTTAAAAGGGGCGGAATTTATACTATTGTGCCGCCTTTTGCGTTAGGTAAGGGTATGGAAGGGGCAGCACTGCGGGTGACGGCCTCAATTATTTGACCATTACAAAATATTATGGCAAAAACATCGTTCTAATGCCATTGAAGGATTTATCAAGATCGAACCAAATGAAATGACCGGGGAAGCAAACCCCATGTATTTTAAAGTATTCAAGCCCAAATTATGAAAAAACACTTTATCAAAGTTGTACTTTCTTGCGCCGTGGTAATGGGAAGTTTTTCCAGTTGTAAAAACTCCTCATCCTCCAAGGACATTTCCAGAGCCACTGGGTGGAAAATAAATGCCAAGGAAGGGGGGTTCCAATACAATTCGGACTTCAAGGAACAGGAGACCCCACCGGGAACCGTCTTTATTGAAGGGGGTACCTTTACCAAGGGCAAGGTACAGGACGATGTCATGCACGATTGGAACAACACCCCTACGCAACAACACGTCCAATCCTTTTATATGGATGAGACCGAAGTGACCAATGTAATGTACCTGGAGTACCTGGATTACCTAAAGGCGGTATATCCCCCGGACAATCCCATGTACGCCAACATCTACAAAGGGGCCTTGCCCGATACCTTGGTCTGGAGGAATCGATTGGGCTTCAACGAAACCATGACAAACAATTACCTGAGACATCCTGCCTATGCAGAGTATCCCGTGGTCGGTGTAAACTGGGTGCAGGCCACCCAATATGCCGAATGGAGGACAGATCGGGTGAACGAACTGATGTTGGAACGCGAAGGATATTTGTCCGAGGACGCAAAATATATGGTGGTCAATGGTGATGTTGACGTGGCCTTCAGCACGGAAGCCTACCTCAACAATCCCGAATCCGTTTACGGGGGACAGATCGACTCCCTACAGGGAAAACAAAAACGGGACTCGATCAACGTCTTTGCCAAACGGGCCAGCGGGATCATCATGCCCGAATACAGGCTGCCCACGGAAACCGAATGGGAATACGCGGCCCAAGCCCTTGTGGGAAGCCGGGAATACAACAATTACCGAGGTAGAAAAAAATATCCATGGGAAGGGGATTATACCCGTAACGGACAACGTGTGGGCCGTGGGGACCAGTTGGCAAACTTTAAGCAGGGCAAGGGGGATTACGGCGGGATAGCCGGATGGTCCGATGATGGTGCCGATATCACCGCGGAAGTAAAATCCTATAAGCCCAATGATTTTGGCCTGTACGACATGGCAGGCAATGTCAGTGAGTGGGTCGCCGATGTCTATCGCCCCATCGTGGACGACGAAATCAGTGATTTCAATTATTATAGGGGCAATATTTTCATGAAAAAAGCCATTGGGGAAGATGGGAAGGTCGAGATTCTCCAAGACAAGGTCGTATACGACACTTTGCCCAACGGAAGGATCGTGGCCCTCAACCTACCGGGTGAGATCAAGGAGGTGCCCGTGAGCGAGCAGGACACCTATCTGAGGACAAACTTCGCCAAAAGTGACAATCGTGGGTTCCGGGACGGGGACCCGGGTTCCTCCAGGTTCTTCAGCAAATTCAGTGATGAGGAGGATGCCAGGGAAATGTACGATTCCCCACAGCATTCCGTGAGTCGTGATTCCACGGGAAAACTTGTCAGACAGTACGACACTTCCAACTTCAGGACCACCCTGATCAACGATGAGGTACGGGTATACAAGGGAGGTTCCTGGAGGGACAGGGCTTATTGGCTGGATCCCGCCCAGCGCAGGTATTTGCCCCAATATATGGCGACCGACGATATTGGATTCCGATGTGCCATGTCCAGGGTAGGGTCAAAATCCAAGACCAAGAACAAGACCGTAAGGCACAAAAAAGCCCGCTAAGGGAACATCAAAGTATTTTTATAAGGCCCCGACAAAAGATCGGGGCTTTATTTTTATCTTCGGTCCATGACTTTGGAAAAGCTGCACCGGCTCTATTTGGAGCATCCCATCACCTGTACGGACACTCGTAAAATTACGGCGAACTGCCTGTTTTTTGCCTTGAAGGGAGAGAATTTCAACGGCAATGAATTTGCGGCCCAGGCTTTGGAGAAGGGTGCATCCTACGCCATCATAGACCAGAAGGGATTCAAGGCTTCGGACCGTTATATCCTATGCGACAATGTTCTGGAAACCCTCCAGAAACTGGCTTCCCTCCACAGGTCCCATTGCAAAGTGAAGCTTCTTGCCCTGACAGGCAGCAATGGCAAGACCACCACCAAGGAACTCATCCATGCCGTTTTGTCAAAAAAGTACAACACCATTGCCACCAAAGGCAACCTCAACAATCATATCGGAGTCCCCTTGACCCTATTGTCCATCCGGGAGGACACCGAAATGGCCATTGTTGAAATGGGGGCCAACCACAAAGGGGAAATTGCCTTTTTGAGCGAGATCGCCCGGCCGGATTATGGATATATCACCAATTTCGGAAAGGCCCATTTGGAAGGGTTCGGGAGCTTGGAAGGGGTTATTGAGGCAAAAAGTGAGCTCTATGAAAATCTGATGGCCAATGCAAAATATGTTTTCTTGAATGCCGACGATCCCATCCAGGTCAAAAAATTGAACGGGTACGTCAAAAAGATCGGTTTCAGTACGCAGGACCACCGCTATTTCAATATACGCTTCGTCAAGGCGGATCCTTTTGTGGTCCTTGAAGTGGAAGGCACCCAAATAAAGACCCAGCTTATCGGAAAGTACAATTTTCCGAACTGTTGTGCCGCCATCCTGATGGGAACCTACTTTGATGTTCCCTTAGGGGACATTAAAAATGCCCTGGAAGGATACCGGCCCGAAAACAACCGTTCACAAATTTTGACCATAAAGGGGGTCGAGGTCATATTGGATGCCTATAATGCCAACCCCACAAGCATGAATGCGGCCTTGGAAAATTTTCATAGGCTCCAAGGAGGGGACAAGACCCTGATCTTGGGGGATATGTTCGAATTGGGTGGATCCTCACAACAGGAACACCAAGCCCTGGCCGATCGGGCAGCGGAATTGGGGTTTGACGAAGTCCTCTTGGTCGGGAAGCATTTTTTTGGGACCGGAACCCATTTCAAAAAGTTCAAATCCTTTGAGGACCTGAAAGAGTATTTGGTCAAAAGCCCCATTGAAAAAGGCAGCCTATTGATCAAGGGATCTCGGGGCATGGCTTTGGAAAGGGTGTTGGATGTATTGTGAAAAGACGTGGAAAAAAGTGGGATATACTGGATTCGAACCAGTGACCTCTGCCCTGTCAAGGCAGCGCTCTAAACCAACTGAGCTAATATCCCTTTGAAAAGCGGTGCAATATCGGAAAAAAGTTACCAATCTCCATACTCTGCGGAATTCTTTTGTGTTTCGTGCAAGGTAATATGCAATAATTGTCCCTTTTTCAGCTTGGGCTTTAATATATCGTAGATCACTTTGACAAAATATTCGGTGGTGGGCAATAGATTCTCGAATTCCGGACAGTCCAGGTTGAGGTTTTTGTGGTCGAATCGCTCCTCCACTTCGTCCTTGATCAAAATTCCGAGTTCGGCAAGATCCATCACAAAGCCCGTATCCGGGTCCACTTCCCCCCTGATCCTTACCTCAAGGTCAAAATTATGCCCGTGGAAACTCTTGGAGTTGCACTTGCCAAAAACGGCGAGGTTCCGCTCCGGGCTCCAATTGGGATTGTGGAGCCTGTGCGCTGCATTGAAATGGGCCTTTCTGCAAATTGTGGCAATCATAGTGCAAAGCAAGCAAAAACTTTCCTATTTAAAGGGCTCCGACCTGCGGAAATTTAAATGTGGGAACCAAAATCAAATTGAAAGTTGCGCTCTTTAAACTTCATGTATTGGGTACTCCAAGGAATAATTCCTGTTAATCGGATAGAAACTCCAAATTTATTTTGCTGATAATAAAGCGAATATATAAAATGGGTGAGTATTTTTCACAATTTTAATTCCTATTTATATAGTAGGTTTTATATGTTTTATAAATTTGGGCCTTTAATCCATCAATAACATAGCCAATCATTCATATGAAATACCCATGATTCCACCAGATCCTGATTGTCCTCCTGACGGTTGCCAATTCCAATGCCCAGCAAAGCCTTCAAGGTACGGTCTATGACGCCTCTCCGAACCCCTGGCGGGGGCCACGGTCCACATCAAAAACACCCAAAGTGGGACCGTGACCGATTTTGACGGAAACTTTATCCTTGCACATGGGGAATCCTATCCCTTTGTAATGGAAGTGTCCTATTTGGGCTATCGGACCCAGGAGTTCCGATTGGCCGGTCCCCAACTCCTGAAAATATACCTGGCCCCCGAGAGCACCTCCCTCAATGAAATCATAGTGACTTCCAGAAGAAGAAGCGAGGCTGTACAGGAAATACCCATTCCCATTGCGGTCATCGGGGCCAGGGAAATCGACAATACCGTTTCCTTTAACGTGAACCGTATAAAGGAATTGGTGCCTTCGGTCCAGCTCTATACCTCAAACCCCCGCAACACCACCCTGAACATCCGGGGATTGGGTTCCACCTTTGGACTGACCAATGATGGCATCGATCCCGGGGTCGGTTTCTATGTGGATGGGGTCTATTACGCCAGACCCGCGGCAACAACCCTGGATTTTTTGGACACCCAACAGATCGAGGTGCTCCGGGGACCACAGGGTACCTTGTTCGGAAAGAACACCACGGCAGGAACCTTCAACTTAAGTAGCCGTCGGCCCACCTTCACCAATACCCTGAACTTTGAGCAGTCCTTTGGCAACTATGGCTTCATCCAGACCAAGGCCTCCGTTTCCGGGCCCCTGATCGAAAAGGTATTGGCCGCACGTTTGTCCCTTAGCGGGACCTATAGGGACGGGACCCTCTATAATCAAAGGACCGAAAAACATACCAACACCCTGAACAACCAAGGAATCAAGGGGCAGCTGTTGTTCCTCCCGAGTGCAGGGGTGAACATTCTCCTCTCCGGAGACTAAACCCGACAGCGTCCCGATGGCTATGCCCAAGTCTATGCCGGGACGGCGCCCACCCAAAGGGCGGCCTTCAGACAGTTTGAGAACATTATTGCCGACCTTGGTTACGAACTTCCCAGCCGCAATCCTTTCGATAGGCTCATTGATACGGACACTCCCTGGGAATCCAAACAGGATTTTGGAGGGATTTCCCTGAATGTGGACATAGAACTTGGAACGGCCACCCTGACCTCCACAACAGCATGGAGAAGTTGGAAATGGGGCCCTTCCAGTGATAGGGATTTTACGGGACTATCGGCCGTAACCCGTTCCCAGGCCCCTTCCATCCACCATCAATTCAGCCAGGAGTTTCGCTATGCCGGGAAATTTTCCAAAAAGCTTGGCGGCACCCTCGGCCTGTTCGCCTTCCAACAAAAACTGGATCCCGATGGAGCCCATATCCTGGAAGCCGGTTCCGACCAATGGCGTTTTGTACGGCACAATCAAGACCCCTTATGGGAGACTCCCGGACTTTTGGAAGGCCTTACCCAGGAAACCCGGCCCAGTTTCCGGAATTTTTGTGGGGCAATTTTTGGGCAACTTGATTGGGAACTGTCCAATAAATGGTCCATACTGCCGGGCTTTAGGATAAATTATGACCAAAAGGAAGTGGATTTCGAACGGACCATAACCGGGGGCTTACAGACCGATGACCCCGAACTTATCGCTTTGAAAGACCGGGTTTTCAGCCCGATGTCCTTCCAAACGGACATCGATGATTGGAACTTCTCCGGACAATTGACCCTTAACTATAAGGCAGGGGAAAATCTAAGGGCCTATGGAACCTATTCCCTGGGGTTCAAACCTGTCGGACTGAACCTGGGCGGGATTCCTTCCGAAGAGGGGCAGCCCCTTTTGGAACTTGCCGTGGTAAAACCGGAAAAGGTAAATCACTTTGAACTGGGCCTCAAGTCCGAACCCTTTGAACACACGATTCTAAATCTCACTGTTTTCTTAACGGACATCGAGGATCACCAAACCAATGTACAATCCTCCCAATTGGGGGTCACACGGGGTTATCTGGCCAATGCCGAAAAAGTCAAGGTCCAGGGGGTGGAACTGGAAGTATTCCACAATCCATTGAGATTTTTCAGGTTCAACGGATCGGCAGCATATACCGACGGCAGGTACACCTCCTTCAAAAATGCCCCGGTACCCTTGGAGGAGACGGGAGGGGAATCCTTTAAGGACATTTCCGGGGAAGTGCTTCCCGGCATTTCGAATTGGACAATAAGTCTGGGTTCCGAAATCTAGGGAAAAGGAAATCTATTTGGAAAGGAAGGGGAATTCTTTCTTGGGGCAGATCTCTATGGTCGGTCCTCCTTCTCATCAAGTCCCTCGGAATCCCAATATCTTAACATAGACGGTTATACCTTGGTAAATGCCAGGTTGGGTTTTAGGGCAAACAAGAACTTTTCCATATTTATATGGGCAAAAAACCTTTTCGGGACAGATTATTTTGAGCAATTGTTGCCTGCCGAGGGGAATGCAGGCCACTATGCGACGGTCCTTGGCGACCCGGCCACTTATGGCCTGACCACAAAATTCAATCTACTGTGATGTTGACATGGGAGGCCGACAAAAATTTTGAGTTTGTGTTTTGGTTGATGTTTCTTGGGGGGCAGTGATCCATTGCTCCCCTTTTTGCTTTAAAATGCCACAGACCATTTCTTAAAAGCAAATTATTGGCATATGAATGCACAATGCCATACCTTGACACCCTGTGACCGAGAGGCTAGGTAGAGCTCTGCAAAAGCTTTGACAGTGGTTCGAATCCACTCGGGGTGCCTAAATTGTAAAATACGGATCATCAACTTAGATCAAACTATAGCTCATAATGACAACTACAAGAATAAAAATTGCTCTATTAATCCCAATAATGGCCCTTTCCGCATGTAGATCCGAAACTGAAAAAGAAAATTCAACCCAGAATGTCGATGCCTCCTATGTGGATAACATTTTGGCATGGCAAACCAAGCGCACGGCTTCCCTGAAGGCCGATGATGGCTGGCTCAACCTGGCCGGGCTGTACTGGCTCAAGGAAGGGGAGAACAGGGTGGGTTCAGCCGAAAGCAACAGTGTTCGATTTCCAGAGGGCAAGGCCGATGCCCAACTGGGGACTTTTACCTTAAAGGATGGAACTCTGCAATTTATAGCCGAAAAAGGCCAACAGATCACCCTAAAAGGTTCGGACTCTATAGTGGAATCCATAACGATATACCCCTCCGACAGCACCATTGTCCTTACCCATAATAGATTGGAATGGTTTCCGATCAAACGGGGAAATCAATTTGGAATCCGCCTAAGGGACCTGGACAGCGAACTCGCCAAATCCTTTGAGGGTACCGAAAACTATAAGGTGGACCCCAAATGGAGGGTCAGGGCAAGATTCGAGCCAAGCCCATCGAAAACAATCAGTATTGTGAACGTCCTGGATCAAATAAGTGAGGAGAATTCTCCGGGTACCCTGCACTTCAGCTTGGAGGGAAAGGAATACCGATTGGAGGCCTTGGAAGGGGGAACCCGGCTTTTTATCGTTTTTGGGGATTTGACCAATGGGGAGCAAACCTATGGGTCCGGGAGGTTTCTGTACGCTGACGCACCGGACAAGGATGGCTATACCTGGCTGGATTTCAACAAGGCCTATAATCCCCCTTGTGCCTTTACCCCATATTCCACCTGTCCACTGCCCCCAAGACAGAATATATTGCCTGTGGCCATATTGGCAGGGGAGAAAAGTTTCGAATGATCCGGTTCAATATGGACCTAGGACCGAATCGGGTTTGGGACTTCACCCCAATTTCTCCTTAAAGAAATCCATGGTGCGTTTCCAGGCCAACTCCGCAGCCTCCTTATCGTATCTAGGGGTCGAGGTGTTGTGGAACCCATGGTTCACCTCGGGATAAAAGTGTGCCGTGTATTCCTTGCCGTGCTGTTTCAAAGCCTCTTCATAGGCCGGCCAACCCTCGTTTACCCTTTGGTCCAAACCCGCAAACTGCAACATGAGCGGGGCATTGATCCGATCTATGTCCTCAGTGGGCTGTCCCCCGTAAAAGGGGACCGCTGCCTTTAGTTCAGGCACCCTGACCGCCATCATATTGGAAATCCAGCCTCCAAAACAGAAGCCCACCACCCCGATGTTTCCACTACAATCACTGTGGGAGCCCAAGTATTCAAAGGCGGCGATAAAATCCTCCAACATTTCATCCCGGTCCCGCTCCCTTTGCATGGCCCTTCCCCGGTCATCATCTCCCGGGTAGCCTCCCAAGGGGCTCAGGGCGTCCGGGGCAATGGTGATGAATCCCTCCAAGGCCGCCCTTCGGGCCGTATCCTCGATATAGGGGTTCAATCCGCGATTTTCATGGACAACAACGATTCCGGGCAATTTGCCCCCTGCCTTCTTCGGCTTGGACAAGAGGGCCTTTATCTCCCCACCCCCCTTAGGGGAATTGTAGGTGATATAATCCGATTCCAAATTGGGGTCCTGGAGGTTCACCAGGGCAGTATCACTATAATTGGGCATCAAAAAACCCATTAGGGAGGCCACGGTTATCCCTCCCACGGCATAGATCCCCAATCTTTCGATGAATTCCCTGCGCTGAAGCTTGTTGTGGGCATAGTCATCGTACAGGTCGAAAACTTCTTGGTTGATGTCTTCCTTTTTCAGTTCTTTCATAATTCAAGGGTTTAGGGTGCAATTGAGTCGGCCATCTGGCATTTGTTCCAAGGCCCACATCGGTATTCAACAACCTTAATGCCTAGGGCCTAATGGCATAACCATGGTAAGTTAGGATTAAAATTTCGTTTTGTTTTTAATCCTACCCTGAAATTTACACAAAATGGTCCCTTTGAAAAATAGGGTCCATGGGATTGAATACCTCAAACTATCGATGGGGCAGCCGCATTTGTCCTTGCTGCCTGGGGTCGGGTTTTAGGGCCTGTTTCTCGATGGATATCACTTCCAGGCTATAATGCCCAAACTCCTCGGTGACGGTCGTGATAACGCGCGCCTGGTTCTCCTGCGCCTCCCAGCCCAGGCGCATGCCGAGTCCGAACTCGGCGTTGTCCTCGAACAGCGAGTTGTTCCAGACCGGGCCGCGACCTTCGGCGTTGACGGTCCACGGTGTGGTGGGGAGGTTGGCGCCGTAGATCGAGCTGGTGGAAGCGAACACCAGGTGCTCCACGTCGTGCTGGCGGCAGCCTTCCAGCACGTGCAGGAAGCCGG
>CALDPL010000146.1 GCA_937911965.1 uncultured Allomuricauda sp.
CGGCAACATACACATCTGTGTTATCCACAACCATGGAAGTTGCTTGTGCACGTTGGCTTCCATCGGTCAAGGGTACGGGCGTATCGTTTTTCCAATATATGGCAGCGGAGTTCAAGCCGCTATTGTCAAATCCGGCCACATACACATCGCCCTTGTCCACAACTATGGATTTGGCATAAGCGCGTTGATCTTCATCGGTCAACCTTTGGGGGGCACCATTTTTCCAGTAGGTGGCAACAGATTTGGGACCGTTAAATTCAACGCCGGCCACATACACATCGCCACGGTCAACAAATAGGGAATTAGCTTGTGCGTGCCCGCTTCCATCGGTCAATTTGATGGGGGTGCCATTTTTCCAATACATGGCAACACCCGTGGATCCAAAATACTCCGTCCCGGCGATATATACGTCCACTTTATACGAGCGTATCTGTATGGCCTCACTGTTGGGATGGCCTTCCTTTTTGGCCAAGACCGTGTAGGTGTTCGATGCTTCAAAGGTATGGGTGGTACCGCTTATCCTGGTATCATTGATATAGATATCGGCATCTACGGCCGTACCTCCGGCCGTGACCTCAAAAGTCACCGTCTCCCCCATCTCAATCTCGACCGCCGAAGCGGTGAGGACCAACTGTGCCTTTTCCACATGGCCCCTGGGTTCGTCTTTGGAACAGGACCACATCAGGAATATGCTTCCAAGAAGAATTCCCAGAGCCTTTAGGTTTGGATAAATAGATTTTTCCATTTTGTTTGGTTTCACATTGATCAATCCTCCCAATCACCGCGATTTATTGCTATATCGAAGGTCCCATTGGTTATGGTTACCGTATCGGAACCCGCATAGGCCGCAATCCCGGAGAAGGTCCCCTTGACATGATTGTCCGAAAGGGAAGTGATTTCCAGCCCCTTGCTGGCGGCATTATCGATTTCAAAAGAGAAGTATTGTTTCAGTGCAAGGGGATTTCCCTTTTCGGTTACCCCCACATGGATTTCAGTGACATAGCCTTCATCGTACCACTGCCAGGCACGGCCAAAGGGATACGTACCAACGCCTTCCTCCCCCATGGTGACATAGATGTTGAGGGTGTAAATTTTATCCCCTATTCCACGTTCTCCCCTCAAGTGCAGTTTATAGTGGCCGTTCCCATTGGGGCCATACAGATAAGGTTTGATCAAATCGTCCTTTTCAGGGGTAAAGGCAAATTCCGTTGATTCCCCATCGCTGAACTGCAGGCTTGCCGTAATGGCCCCGTCGGATCCCCCTGGTCCATTGCCCGAATCATCGCTGGAACAAGAAATTGAACATAGCAGAAAGACGCCACAAAGCAGGACTCCCAATGATCTCAAGATTGAATTAAAAGGTATTTTCACGATATACATTTTATTGTTCGATAACAGAAAAGTCCACTTCATACACTACAAAATCCCCGGCTTTGGCCCCTGCCACATACAATTTCCCGGAATCGGAAAGCAAAAGGCTTGCATTCTCGGAAGATTTGCTGAACAAATCCATTTCGACCTTTATTTCATCTTCCAACCATTGCCCTTCCTCTAGGTCATATACATAAAGGCTGACCGATGGTGAATTAACCCCACTGGGCAACATATATATCAGATAGTCCTGGTAAACCACCATAGTGTTGTTGTAGCTGGTGTAGTTGAAGGCCGGAGCTTTGGGGAAAGGTTTGGATTCCGCAGTCTGGGTCAACAGATCGTAAACGAGAAATACATTGTCGTCCGTCGAGCTGATTCCGGTGACATAGATTTTGTTGTCGTTGAAAATGGCCTGGGCAAATTCATCCATGGGCAGGGGAAGGTATCCTATGCCCTCCTCCCATAGATCATGGGCGGGAACATAGCGGTCTATCTGCCTTGAGTATTGTCCTTCTCGGCCATTGCCCATAAAATAAATGTATTCCCCATCCGATGCCGCTGCCCGCTCACCCATTCCGCCCTCAGGGGAAACAACCTTTGTTGCCCAAGTGTCCCTTAGAGCCACATCCGGATATTCGGGGGGAAAATAGGTGTTTAGATGACCCCGACCACCCCCAAGATAGATCAGGAATTCCTTGCCATCCGCTCCCCTGTGGGGCGTCAAATAGCCCGCTATGCCGCGGTATAAGGTATTTAAAGAGGCCATCTCATCCCATTGATTCGATGTCAGGCTGTACCTCCCAAAGGTTTGTTGTTCATCGTTCATCAAATAAATGTGTTCTCCCAAAAGGGCTATGCGGTCATAATAGTGCCCTGGATAGGTGATGGGGTAGGCTTGGGTATCCAGTTTTGAAAAGGTGGCCTGGGCCACTTTTTTCTTTTCCGCCAACACCTCTATTTGAACTTTTTCACTATCCAAATAACCTTCCTTTTTGGCCACCGCCCCATAGGTGCCCACTTGATCAAAGGTGTGGGTCGTACCATCGATTATGCTGTCGTCGATATAGATATCGGCCACTACGGCTTCCCCATCGGCGGCAACCTCAAAGTCGACCTCCTGCCCCACGGTAATTTCCTCGACAGAGGTCGAGAGCACCAATTGCGGCTTTTCGCCTACGGGATCCACCGGTTCGGGATCTTTGCCCGGTCCGTCGTCCTTGGAGCAGGAAGCAACCAACAGTGCTCCGGCAGACAGGGCCAAAAAGGCATATTTTTTAACTCGGGTCATCATAAAATTTTCCATTGTTTAAATTTTGGTGTTAAAGGGACCGGAAATTGATCCGGAACAACTTTACCCCATTTATACTCCGGAAAGGAAGAAGTAAACATTTCAACAAAAAAAAATGGAACACGAGTTCAAAATAAATCGCAATCGTTTGATTTACTGGATTTAAGCCTATGAACAACCTGATCAAAACCTTAAGTACACCGGATTATGCCAAATCATTCCCCATAAAGTTTAACTTTGTTTTTTGTTTACTTTTCAACCTACTTGTGCATTAATGATTGAGGACCAGTATTTTATTGAACAACTCAAACAGAACAACCTAAAGACCCTGGACAAGGTATATCTAATGCACAAAGAGGAATTCTACTTGTTTGCAGGGAGGTTTTCAATATCTGGAGACGATATCCTGGATGTATATCAGGACACCGTCATCAGTTTTTATGAAAATGTTCAAAATGGGAAGCTCAAGACCTTGACCTCATCCTTAAAGAGTTATTTGTTTGCCATAGGGAAGTATAAGATCTATAGGCAGATGGAGAAAAACAAATTGGTGCTGAGCGATGAATTGATCATCCATTCTTCTCCTGAAACGGAGAGCTTTGAAGTGGAGATCGGCAAAACCCGGCAAAAAGTGTTGAAGGAGGCTTTTGACAGTTTGGGAAGCAAGTGCAAAAAAGTGTTGGAGCTGTACTACTATGAAGGGCTTACCTTGGATGAAATACAGGAATTTTTAGGGTATGGCTCCAAAGATGTTCTGAAAAGTCAAAAATCCAGGTGCTTGAGACAATTAAAGGAATTTGTGACAAAGAGGTATGGATAAGGAAGCGTTGATGGAAAAATACTTTAGCGGACAGATCTCCCAAGAGGACTTCCTGCTGCTGGAATCCCTATTGAAAAAGGACGATGGGTTCAAAAAAGACTTTTATGCCCAACTGGAAGTCAGGCAGACCATTGCCCATGAAAAAAGCAGGGCCCTAAAAAAACGTTTTGAACGTTTGGAGAAAAGAAATGCCCCCAAAACCAAATGGTATGCCTATGCCGCTGCCCTTGCCGTTCTCATTGGCCTTGGATTTTTTTACTACAATGCCCAGCAGGGCCCCAGGGACCTGTATCACGAATATTTTGAGGCCTACCCCAATGTGGTGGCCCCCACTGTGCGTGACCATACCGATTCGGTGGAGAACAAAATGGCCAAGGCCCTTCGTTTATACGACACTGGGGATTATGCCGGGGCGGCACCACTGTTTCTGAGCTTGTACCAACAGGACAACAACGATTACGCCTTCTTTTACCATGGAGTCAGTTTAATGGCGGCGGGGGAAACCGAGTCTGCCATCAACGCCCTTGAATCGCATCATTGGAACGACCCCAGGGCCCACCAAACCAACTCCCATTGGTATTTGGGGCTGGGCCATTTAAAACTTGGAAACAAGAAAAAGGCCGCAATGCATTTGGAAGAAGTGGCCAATTCCGGATCTCCCTTGGCCAAACAGGCAAACGAAATCCTGGGAAAACTCGAATAGTCTGGGTTTGTTTATCTTTGGTCACCATTGCCCATAGCGGTCCAATATGAAGAAAAACATTTCCCTATTTGTTGCCCTGATCCTTGCCCTTTCCTTTTTATATTCCCAAAACACAAAGGAAGAAACGCCCTTGTTCGAGCAGGGAGTGTCCCATTTCCACGAAAATCTCCGCAGTGGGGACCCCCGGGCATCCCAACGGGCCGATTCCATTTTCAACCTCCTGAAATCCCATGGCGATTTCGCCTCCAAGGGCCAAGAACTGGCCACGGATCTATATCTATTGCGCATGGAGAAGGGGGGATCTCCCCACGATAAATTGGCGAGGGTATCGGACTTGTTGGACAAATACAAAGA
>CALDPL010000147.1 GCA_937911965.1 uncultured Allomuricauda sp.
GGATGGTGTGGATTTTTAGCGCATAGGCTGAATAAGGATCAAACCTTTTTCCGTTATCCGAATAAAAAAGGATTTCGGAATTATCATTCGGGTCCCTTATCCCCTCCCATATCTTTTCCACGAAGTGGGTAGGGCCCCCGCCCATTCTGTCGGGCCAAGTTGTCGAAAATCCTAGTGTCATTGCTTTTTGGTTTTAATTATCAAATTATCATCCTGGTCGAACTCGTGGCAATTGGGACAGTAGTTCTCTGCCTCTTCACGGTGCCAACCATCTTCTGTTGCTTCCTCTATGGCATCTTGACTATCTCCCCAATAAGCAAATCCCGAATGCTCGTTGATGTAGATTTCAGCGCATCCGTCACATTTGATTCCGTACAAAGTTTCCTCGATTATCATTGCTCTATTTCTATTTGGTTTACGGCCTTGTGGCCTGTTTGATTTTTTCCCCTTTCTTTTAGCATGGCATCGGCTAATATGTATGAAGACTTGGCCCATCGTCCCAATAGTTCGTAATCATCCTTGACCTTGATATGGCTCCAACTTCTTCCCATAAAGCCCTGCATAGCCTTGGCGGCAAAGTAGTCCCTAAGATCAATACCTTCATGTAACTTATGAGGATATTGGTTTATAAAGCTTGATTCTGCCCCTCTCATTGGGTCCGGGAATACTTTTGGATTCTCTGGTTTATTGTTTTTTAGTTCCATTATTTCTGATTTACTTAGTTAATATTCAAACTCAAATTCCAGCTGCACGGGCTTGGGCCGCTCTATCATCCATCCGAGGGAGCGGCATAGCCACCAATCGCCCTGGATTTTCTTTTTGATGTGGCATTTGCAAAGGTCCGGGTAGTGGTGGTTCAAACGGCTTTAAGTTTTTAGTTAGGTAAATATACCTATGTCTTTTTGGTTATGCAAACTTTTTAACATAAAAATTAAAAAAGTTCTTTTTGTATGTATTTTTCTTTATCAAATCGACTTTCGGATAGTTCAAGGTTTATTTTTGCCTGTTTGAAATAACTATCCTTAAGTTCGATTCCGATTGCCTTTCTCCCTAGTGATACAGGGCTGTATACTTCACTGCCAACTCCCATAAACGGCGTTAAAACGACTTCACTCGAATTTGAATACATATCGACCAATCTATCTATAACGTCCAGTTGAAGGGGGTGTACGTGCTTTTCATCATCTTCCTCTTTTGAGTCCCTAAAAGGTAGAACGTTATCAATCCGGATATCATCCCAAACGCTCGAGGCATATCGCTGCCAAATATAATGTGATAATTTGTTTGTCTTTGGATCCTCGTGGGTCTGGAATTTCTTGTTGAGGTATTCCCAAAGCTGTGCTTCATTGAAGTGAGACCCGTTAGCATTGTTGTAAGCGGTCAATATATTTGGGATTATGGGAGTCGAACCGAAATATCTTTTCAATCCATTTGGGTTAGTAACCGGTACTTTATTTTCTCCCTTCTTGGTGAATATCAAAACATAGTCTGGCATGGCCGTGAAACACTTGGTCATGTCCTCCACAACGAATTTGTGCATCAAACTTTGAACCATAGTTCTCATTCTGACTTTCAACGGTTCCTTCCAAATAGTGATCCGATTCCGATATTCAAATCCGTATTTTTCGTGGAGTCTAATTATTTCATGGGGGAAGTCCCAAAGCCTGGAAGTATTATCAAAAACGTCAGCACAATGAACGGCAGTTATACGTCCTGGTTTTGTGACCCTTGATATTTCCTTTATCAAAAATTCGTATTGATCCAGGAACTGCTCTTTGCTATCACAATTACTCATATCCCGGTGGTCTGAACTGTAATTATACAGTCCTGCGAATGGTGGTGAGTAAATCGATAGGTCAACGCTCTCTTTTTCAAAAGTTTGAATAACTTCCATGCAATCAGCATTGTATATTGCATATTTCTCTGTAATTAATTGGTCCTTCACCATTTTGGTTTTAGTATTTCTTGATTAAATTCTTTTGTTTTATGTTCAAATGATCTATTTACATTCAATGTTAAATGTTCGTATAGTTCCATCGCTTTTTGAGTTTTTTGATCGAGGGCCTCGATTACCCTTGTCTGTCCGTCTGATATCACTTTATCGCAAGTCACCTCTCTTTTTTGGCCGAATCTCCAAAATCTTCTTATGGCTTGATAATACTGCTCATAACTCCATGTGGGGAAGAAAACGGTATGGTTGCAATGTTGCCAGTTAAGCCCGAAACCTGTAATTTTAGCCTTGGTTATAAGTCGTTTTATTTCGCCATTCGTGAAGGCTATCAATATTTCTTCTTTTTTATCGATGGGTTGGCTGCCTATTATTTCCACGGATTCCCTGTCCATGTTTTTTAATAAAGCACTTTCGTTGTTGGTGTTGCACCAATAGACTGAGGTTTTCCCGGCTGCCAGCTCCACGGCTTTCTCACATCGTTTTTCCTCGGTCTGCTTTTGCTCATGTCGTACTTCCGACATTGTTTTGGCGATAGGGGTGAACATTTGGATTTGACCGTTTACATCGATTAAGGACTGATTCTTTACTGTGTGGGTGTTGCTTTTCAATTCGGGAAGAATGTACCCATTGTTGGAGAATCCCAGGTCACTTGGCATTTTCGCCATGATCGACCATTGATTTACCCAAGCAAAGAAATCCTTTTCTGCGTGTGGCTTTAAATAGAACTTCTCTCCTATATTCCGGTTGTTGCTGTCCACGCTATTTTGATTGTTCTTGAAGAACTTTCCCAGCATATCCATATACCCCATATACCCAAGGGCCTCGCTGCTTGTGCCAAGTTCTATAAAGTCATTTGGGGAAGGGGTGGCGGTTGAAAGGAATCGATATTTTATCTTCTTTATGAAACTGGTTACTTCCTGTTTTATTTTTCCATCAAAATTTTTTAGGATGGAACTTTCATCCAATATAAGGCACTCGAAATCGTTAGGGTCAAAGTAGTGCAATCTTTCGTAATTGCATATCACTATTTTTTTGGAATACTTTCCGTCCTTTGAAATTTCAATGTCATCTATTCCAATCTTTTCAGCTTCTGAAATAAATTGAAATGACACAGCCAATGGAGTGACTATCAATGCTTTTTTGTTTGTCTTTTGTATGATGTTCTGGGCAACTGACAGCTGAACCAATGTCTTACCAAGGCCCGTATCAAGGAATATTGCTATCCTCCCCTTTTGCACTGCCTTTTCAATCACATGGTTTTGAAAGTCAAAAGCGATATCAGGGAAGTAACTGGCTTTGAATCCAAAGTTTCCTATTGAGTGTTTCTTTGATTCCAGGAATTTATTATAATCATTCATGTTTTTTATTTTTCTGTGTATTCCTAAATTGCTAAAAAGGAACCCCGTTATCGATTTCATTATCAACTATATATTCACTGTACGGGTCCATTTCTTTAATCTCTCTACCCCCTTCAAATAGGCAATAAGTCGGCTCATTACCGCCCCTTGGATAATACCTCCCGGATGGAAGATGGTAGTCCATTTCAACACTATGGCCGATTTTACCCTGAAAGTTCATTTTAGTTTTAAGATTGGTAAATGTGGTGTACCCTTTTCCCCCTTCTATATCGAATATCCTATGAATACAATAGCCGTCATGGGTCATGTTCCGAAAATCCGCACTTCCGGAAACATCATAGAGCGTTGGGGCCTTATAAGTCCCATCATCATTCTTTTGCATTTTAGTAGGGTGGGCCACCAAAATAACAATACAATCATTTCTCCCGGCAAAGTCGGTTAATCTGGAAAGTACTTTTTTAATATTCTGCCTTTCATCACCCCCATCCTTGAACTCGACTTTGTTAAAGGCATCGATTACGAATATGTCCGCTCCCTTGGTGAATTTGATTTCATTGAATTTATCCATCAGCCATTCCCAATCCGCATAAGTCCCGGCGTCTGGGGATGTTAAGTATATTTTTTCCTTGGCCCAAATTGAATATCTCAATATTTCTTCCTCGGATATTCTGGGCGTCTTTGGAAATTCCCGGAAATAGTTCTTTCCGAATGCTTTTTCGACAAAACTGGTCATGTGCAAGGCCATTGGAATGTGTTCCGGAGAAAAAAAAGCCGCTTTCATTCCGTGGTCATGTACCAGGTTCATAACATACCATTCGGTGAAGGTGGATTTTCCGTGGCTCGGAATTCCTGAAACTACGGTCAAATGCCCCCGCATGGTAGAAAATATATCATTGACCAGTTCAAAGTCCCTATTCTTTGGCTTTATGGTGGGCGGTAAGCCACTTTTATAAAGTTCCAGCATATCAGGGTACAAATCCTCGCTATCGTACGTCCCAAGCACCTTAAATGGTTCTGGATTGGAAATACTTTCCTTAAGCACTCCTGAAATTAGATCGTCATTCGCATCCTTGCCCTTGAATGTTATTTTTTCACAACGCCATTTACCGAGTCTATGGGCTATCTTCTCGGCAACAGATTGGCCCGGTTCGTCGTTGTCTGTGGCAATGTAAAACTTTTCCACCCCCTCAAGATACTTTTTTGAGTTGGCCCATACATCATCGCTGTCCTGCGCCCCATTGGGCAAGCTGATAACGTTTTTGATTCCTATCTCATACATGGCGGCCACATCCATTTGGCCCTCGACAATGTAAATTTCTGTTTGGCCTATAGCGGAATTTATGTTATAGAATATTGGTTTACCATTAGCGTCCTGGGTGAAGTACTTTCCTTTTCCGGTTCTGTATTTTTTATTCACCACCCTATCCAGTTCAAAACTGTTGAAGCAAAGCATTGATACTTCTTTTTTATGGACGTGGTGCCATTTCTTTTCCATGGTCCAGCCCAAAGCAATGGCTGTAAATTGATTTATTTTTCTTTCCTCTAGCCATTTGACCAAATTATCTGAAAGCTGAGTGTAGTTCTTCCAGTCCTGTTTTGGTAGTTCAAAAGGATGTTCTTTTTCCGGGCGTTCATCTTTCCGGAAAGTTGACTTCCCACAGTTATGGCAATGGCCGACCCCTTTGGAAATATCCACCGATAGGCACGGTTTATTTTTGTTGGCCGATTTACGGTGTTCGGAACAGTCCGGGCATTTGATGTAAATCCTGCCCGTTGTCTTTCCTTTGAAGTCCAGTATGTCCCAATCGATAAATTCGTTCATAAGGCTATTTGGATTCCGGTTTTCTTTTTTTCTTTTGGTTTTTCTGTCCTGTCCCAAAAAAGCCCCTGCCATTGGTTTTCTATGGAAGAGTTCACAACATCCTCACATTTTGTAACAGTATTGGATTCAAATTTTTTAGATAAAAGTTTTAGGCTGGACTGTGATTTTATCGGCTTATTTATTTCTTTCCGATAATCCAACCATTTCAAAAAACAATCTTCCCTCCCCCTTGGGGGGGTTAAGGGGGGTATTATTTCTTTTATTTCTTTTATTTCTTTATCTTCTTTAGTTGTTGCCCTTTGTCTGCCCTTTGCCTGCCCTTTGCCTGCCTTATTTGCTGCCCCTTCACCTTCATTTGATTGAAGTTTTTCCCATTTCACAAGGGTTACAAGCTGATATTTGTTTGTCACATCCCTTGTCACCTCATTTGATTCAAC
>CALDPL010000148.1 GCA_937911965.1 uncultured Allomuricauda sp.
CACGCCATCCACCTCCATGAGGAAGCCGACTGTTCCTCTGCCGATGGAACATCCACCGGTGGACACTGGAACCCGACCTTTGAGCCCCATGGCAAGTGGGGCGCTGCCGAGGGATACCACAAAGGGGATATAGGAAACTTTGTGGCGGATGCCGACGGCAATGCCACGGTGGACTTTGCCACCGGGGAATGGTGCATAGGCTGTGATGACGACAACAAGAACATCCTTGGAAAGGCGGTCATCGTGCACCAGGGTGTGGATGACTTCACCTCCCAGCCCAGTGGCGATGCCGGGGCCAGGATTTCATGTGCCGGAATAATTCAATGATAATCTGAAAATAGGGGCCGTCCATGGACGGCCCTTTTTTCTTCAAACCAAAGGCCATGGAACAGCAAAAGGAATATTCCAACGGGGAAATCACCGTAGTGTGGAAGCCTTGGTTATGCCAGCATTCGGGAATTTGCGTCAAACTTCTTCCCCAAGTGTACAATCCCAGGGAAAGACCTTGGATCAAACCTGAAAAGGCCGACAGTGCGGCCCTAAAGGATCAGATTTCACAGTGTCCCTCCGGGGCATTGACCTATATTGAGACCCCCTAGACAATCATGGACGAAACCTATATGTTGGTGGACAACCAACAGGCCAAGCAATTCCAATTTGAATTGGAACAGGGTGTCATTGCCCGAATTGAATATATCAAGACCCAGGACGGCAGGATATACCTGACCCATACGGAGGTCCCCCAGGCCTATGGGGGAAAGGGCATCGGATCAAAACTCATCGGGCAGACCCTGGAACTGATCAAGGCCCAGGGATGGAGCCTGATTCCCCTCTGTCCCTTTGTGGTCAAATACCTGCATCGCCACCCCGAGTGGAAAGCCCTGGTCCCGGAGGGAATCAATATAGGCTAAGGTTTTTCGGATTTTTACTTTTAAAACCATCCTTTCCTTTTAAAGACCAGGACACAGATCAAGGCAATCGCCACCATAAGGCCCCACAATATAAAGTATCCGTTGGGCCAATGGAGTTCGGGCATACGATCGAAGTTCATCCCGTAAATGGCGGCCAAAAAGGTCAAGGGAATGAAGATCACCGAAATGATGGTCAAGGTCTTGATCACTTGGTTCAACCGATGTCCCTGAATACTGAAGAACAGATTGATCTGGCTTTCCAACTCATGGATATCCGAATCGATGTCGTTGATCAATCCATTGATCTGCTCCTTGAGTTCACTGAAATACTTGGTCTGGAATCCCCGGATTTCCACCCGCTCCAATTTTATGGCAATGTCCCTAAGTCCAAGGACCGCCTTTTTGAATTCATTGATCAATGCCTTTTTGCGCTCCACTTCCAGTACAAACCCGGGGGTCGGCTCCTGTTTCAGGATGACTTCCATGGTCCTGTCCATTTGAATGCGCTGTGCATATTTCTCCTTATGGTTGCCCACCAGGGTCTCCAGGATAAAGAACAGGAGGTAGTCCGCCCGCTTTTTCCTGATGATCCCCTTGTCGTCAAAGATCCGTTGGCGAATCCAATCAAAATGGTCCCTCTTTTTTTCTTGTATGCACCAAACAAAATCCTTTGCGGCCACAAAGAACATCTGCTCGGACCTCAAATTACGGTCTTCCGTCTTGATGATCTTGGCCGCCACGAAGAGCTGTTCCTCGAGTTGGATCACCTTATTGCCCATCCCATGGTTCTGGAGCAACCGCAAGAGAAAGCCATCCATGCCATTTTCCAAAACCAACTTCCTGATTTCCTTTGTATGGCCCAATCCATAAGTATTGACCCAGTTGATCGATCGATCCCCCTTGGAAAGCAAAAGATCGCTTTTAAGGGAAAACTGCCGATTGCTGTACCCTTCGGGACCATAGTTGATCAGTCTGGTATTTTTTTCAAAATCCGTTTCCATTTGTATCGAGTATATTGGGATATTTGTAGTTTAGACCCCTTAAGTTAACCCAAATATCAACAAGTTGGCAGCCATGATCGATTCAACCCTATTGAAAAAAGAAGTGTTGTTCACCCTGATATTGCTCTTGATCCTTTTCACCCTGAACTATTTGTTGAAAAGGGCGATAAAGAAGTTTGGGCGGAACAGCGCCATAAACATGCAGAACAGGAAAATCATATTCTACCTGAGCAATCTGATTTTCTATATCCTCGCCTTTGCGGGCATTTCCTTGATATGGGGCGTCAACCTAGAGGATTTTTCCATCTTTATAACCTCCATATTGGCCTTTGTGGGCATCGGCTTTGTCGCCCAGTGGTCCATTCTGTCAAACCTGACGGCCAGTGTGATCTTGTTCTTCACCCACCCCTTGAGGCTGGGAAACAGGATCCGGGTCTTGGACAAGGATTTTGACTGGACCGGAAAAGTGGTGGATATCACCGGATTTTATCTTTTTATGCGCACCGATGATGGAAGGATGATCACCATCCCGACCAACCTGGTCATCCAAAAGGGAATCGAGATCCTTACCGATGAAATCAACGATTCGGAGGAAATCATCGAAAACTAGGTGTACGTTCCCAGATTCACTGGATTCCTTTAATACATAAAAATATCGTATTCTTAACAAAAGGATTCCCTGGTTGGCAGATTCCCGTTGCCCAAAGTCCCTCAATTTGCTTTACTTTGGGATTCAAAATCGTCACGATGAACCCTTCTGCCCCGGGATGGATCAACAAATTTGGCCACCTTGTAAATCAAGGCGGGGCAAGTTATTCCAATTTTGAAAGCCTGTACCGGGACCTCAAAGGGAACGGCTTTGTCTATGGGGTCCATTTGGCGGTACCCCCTTTCATAGAGGCCGAACATGAACTCAGCGAGGATGAGATTGCCAAGATCAACCTGCTGACGGCCCTATACTTTACCTATACCTTGGAACGGGGGAAAACGGATTTCAATCGCTTTGTCAAGACCGTCTTTGATTATTACAGCACCCTGGATGTGGGTAGGATATCCTTTCTCAATAAGATTCTCAGCGGCTCCAACACGGGAAACCAACTTGAAAAGCTGGTGGATTCAAGGATCTATTTGGGCGGAAATGCCTTCAGCAGGGCCTTTGGCAACAGTCTGACCAATTCCCTGCTCTATGTGGACTTACTGATCTTTATGGTCTATCTGCGGGGAGAAGCCGATTTGATGGCCCATGCACAACTATTGGAATACATTACGATCAATATTGCCTACCATGCCCTGAGTTCCAAGAAAACCCATGACATCGATGCCAAATTGATCCAACTCCTGGATTCCTCCCTGACCTATCTGAACCTGGACAAAAACAAGATCGACGGTCACTATATGGACCTTCTGGACCAAAATTTCACCCGCTACGAAAAAGACTATTTCTTGGATATGGCCTGTTTGACCCTATGGGAAGACCATGTATTGGAACAGACGGAATCAGACTATATCCTCGAGCTGGGAAAAGCCTTGGGAAAATCGGAGGAAGAGGTGGGATCCGAACTGGGGAGGGTCAACCGTTTTTTTGAGCGGAACAAGGAAAGGATCACCTATCTGAAGGATAAAAATCTGGCTGTCCAATTCTATGAGGGCATGTCCAAAAATGTGAGCAAACTCATTTTAAGGAACAGCAAACGACTTAAAAAAGAGTTGTCCCAAAGTAGGGAACTGGTCAGCCTTTTGTCCAAATCCACCCATATGGAACTCAGTTCGAAGGAGAAGAAAAAAGTACAGGAACAATTGATGGACATCTTCAAATCCATCCCTTCCCTGGCCATTTTTTTGTTGCCGGGCGGGGCGGTCCTCCTCCCCATATTCATCAAGTTGATCCCCAAGTTGCTCCCCTCTTCCTTTGACGAGAACCGGGTGGAAAAAAAGTGATAATTTGTTAAAAAAAGGCGCTATAAGAAAAATCTATAGCGCCTTTTTTGGATGTTTATAATTTTGATTACCAATTATATCTGACCACTTACTCCAACCATAGCTTGAAGTCCTTTACCCGCTCCCTGCTCACGATGATCTCTTGCTCCCCAAAGCGTTTCAGCTTGATCTGAAGCCTGGAATTGGTATAGGAAATGATGTCCGAAATA
>CALDPL010000149.1 GCA_937911965.1 uncultured Allomuricauda sp.
GACCTATCTGGAGGGCACCACCTGCGCCCAATTCCTTGCCCTGACCAACCAGCCCCCTGTGGTTGATCCGGTCGGGGACCAGATCATTCCCATGGGAACCGCCTTTGTGCTCGAGGGATCGGCCACGGACCCCGATGCCGGGGATGTGTTGACCTATGCTTGGGAGCAATTGGACAGCGGGGTGGTGACCCGGACCAGTTTTGGACCCGAAAATGCCAGTGGGGCAAATTTCAGGTCCCTGCCCCCGACCACGGACCCCAAGCGTTATTTTCCCAAACTCTCCGAGTTGGCCCTTGGGAACCTGACCCAGACCCTTCCCGAGGAAGGGAGTGCCTGGGAAACGGTCTCCACCATTGAGCGAGACCTGAATTTTGCACTTACCGTAAGGGACAATGCCCCAGGTGGGGGACAGCTGGTGTCCGACCTGCTGCTGGTCAAGGTAGTCAAGGCCGCGGGCCCCTTTGTGGTCAGTTCCCAGGAGGTGTCCCAGAGTTACGGGGCAGGTTCCCTCCTGGAAATAACATGGGAGGTGGCCAAGACCGATAGATCTCCGATCAATGCCCATACCGTGGATATATTCCTTTCCCTGGACGGGGGACTGAGCTTTCCCATCACCTTGGCCGAAGGGGTATTGAACGATGGCCAACACGAAGTACTGCTTCCCGCCGGGAGCACCAATACGGGAAGGATCATGGTCAAGGCAAGTGACCATGTGTTCTTTGCCATCAATGCCGCCGATTTTATCCTGGAGCCTTCGGAGATGGTGTTGGATTTTGAGGCCCTGGAATACTCGGTCTGCCAGGGGGACGATCTGACCATCCCATTTGGCTATGATGCCCAGGAGACCTTTACGGAGACCACGACTTTTTCGGCCACGGTTCCCACGGGTCTTACGGCCACTTTCAACCCCCCGACGGCCAATGCCGGGGGGACCCAGGTCCAGTTGACCCTATCCAATACGGCCGCTGTGGCCCCGGGAATCCATGAGATAACGGTGATTGCCGGCTCGGCCTCCCTCAATAGGGAGATCCCCCTTTCCATCAACATACAGGATGGGAGCTTTGCCCCCTTGACCCAGACATCCCCCCAGGATGGGGCGATCGGCGTTCCCTTGGGGATTGAACTCCAATGGGAGGAACAGGAA
Source organism: uncultured Allomuricauda sp. (assembly GCA_937911965.1). Taxonomy (GTDB): domain Bacteria; phylum Bacteroidota; class Bacteroidia; order Flavobacteriales; family Flavobacteriaceae; genus Flagellimonas. The sequence goes on from CALDPL010000149.1 coordinate 1,145, forward strand.
GCTGCCACGGGGTATCGGGTCGAAATCGCCAGGGATGCGGGCTTTTCCGATATTGTGGAGACTGCGGAGTTGCCCCTTGACTTTTACGCCCCTTCCAACCTTTTGGAGGAAACCCAGTACTTTTGGAGGGTAAGGCCCCAGAACGATTGCGACATGGGGGATTTTGCCGGTCCCTTTTCCTTTACCACCACCCAGGTCAATTGCCAGCCTTTCGTGGCCAAGGGACTGCCCATTGACATTCCCTCAACGATGAGCAGTACCCGAAGCAGCAGCATCCAAATCTTTGAGGACCTGACCATTTCGGACCTCAATGTGAGCCTGGAATTGGACCATACCTATCTGGCCGACCTGGTCATAAGTCTTATTTCCCCCATGGGCACCCGGGTGGTCCTGGTATCCAACAGTTGTGGGGAACTCAACAACATCAACGCGGTATTTGACGATGGGGGGGACCCCTTGGATTGCTCGGGAACCCCCGCCATTGGGGGAACCGTTGCCCCCTTGGGCTCCCTGGCCTCCCTGAACGGGGAATCGCTGCTCGGGGAATGGGTGCTGGAAGTCCGGGACACCGCCCCCAGCGACGGGGGCAGCCTGATATCCTTCTCCCTGCAGGCCTGTGTCGAGGGCATTTTCAGGCCCGATCTTGACGGGGACGGGGTCTTTGACGATGGGGACGACCTCTGTCCGGGAACCCCAAAAGGGGTGGAAGTGGATGTCAACGGCTGTCCGGTATACCGTTTTCCCTCGGACAATTTTAGCCTGGCCATCCGAAGCGAGAGCTGCAGGAACATGAACAACGGTTCCATCACCATATCCCCTATGAACACCAGTATGACCTATACCGCCACCTTGGTGGGGGATTTGGGGCCCCGTACTGCGGAATTCAGCAATGAATTCGTGTTTGATGGCCTGAACGCGGACAATTACACCCTCTGCATCACCGGGACCAACGGGGCCATTGTCTATCAGGAAGTCTGCTATGGAGTGGTGGTCACCCAACCCGACATCCTGGATATGGATGCCTTGGTACAGGCGGGTATTTTGGACCTGTCCCTCAGGGGTTCGGAATTCTACAATGTGGAACTCAATGGAGAGCTGCATCGGACCACTTCCCCCACCTTGCAACTCAAATTGAGAGAGGGGAACAACACGCTTAAGGTCTATTCCGATCTGCCCTGCCAAGGCACGATTGAAAAACAGATTTTCCACTCCACAAAGCCCATTTTGTCCCCCAATCCGGTGCAAAGTACCACCAGGGTCCATCTCAACGGATATGCCGGTAGGGTGGAGATGGAGGTGTTCTCGGTAGACGGACGCTTGGTCCAACGCAAGACCCAACAGGCCGACGGAAACGATATCGAGCTGGATTTGTCCACCCTTCCCAAGGGGGTCTATTACCTGAGACTGGAAAAGGACGGTCTGAGGGAAAGCTTTAAATTTATAAAGAAATGATACGGAAAATCCCAATCTTGGCCGTATTGGCATTGATCGTTTCCTGCAGTGGGGACGATGGCCCCCCACCAGCTCCGGAAGGGGCAAGCCTGATATTTCCCGAACAGAACTCCGAGTGCACCACCGGGACGCCCCTGAACGGGGAGCTGACCCATATTATCTTCCGATGGGAGGCTTCCAAGAATACGGACCGCTATACCCTCAATGTGGTGAACCTGGAGACCAATGTTCCACAGACCATTTCAACGGCATCCACCTCGGCATCCCTGTCCCTTGCCAAGGGGACGCCCTACTCATGGACCGTGATTTCCAGGAACAACAAATCCGAGCAATTGGCCAGCAGCGAGACCTGGTTGTTCTACAACGCAGGGGAACAGACCGGTTATGCGCCCTTCCCGGCCCAATTGGTGGGGCCGGGCTCGGGCTCCACCGTTCAGAAAAACTTGGCCGACCAGGTGGTGCTGTCCTGGCAGGGAGCGGATGTGGACGGGGATATTGAGACCTTCCAGGTCTTTTTCTCCCAGACCAAGCCCCCGACCACATTGATCGGGACCACCAACGCACAGACCATGCAGTTGCCCGTGGATGTGGAATCCAACATAATCTATTATTGGAAGGTCATCACCACCGATGCCGTGGGAAACAGTTCGGATTCGGGAATCTTTGAGTTCAGGGTATTCTAGGGAAAGGCTACTTGCCGTTGAAGGTGTTCATGGTATTCTTCACGCCTGCAAAGACGAAGGAACGGATCAGATCGGTCCCCATTCTAAGACGCTCGGGCAAGGCCTTCAATTCTTCCGGATTCCATTCCCCCAACACATAATCGACTTGCTTGCCCTGGCCAAAATCCGACCCCACCCCAAATCTGAAGCGGTTGTATTGGGCGGTCTGAAGGACTTGTTGAATATCCTTCAATCCATTGTGTCCCCCATCGCTGCCCTTGGTCTTGAGCCTGATGGTCCCAAAGGGGAGGTTGATGTCATCGGTGACCACCAAGAGATTCTCCAAGGGAATGCCCTCCTTGTCCAGCCAGTATTTCACGGCCTTTCCACTCAGGTTCATATAAGTGGAGGGCTTTAAACACAGAACGCTCCTTCCCTTGTGCCTAAAGCTGGCCAGGGCACCGAGTTTGGCATCCGCAAAGGTGAAATCCTCTTCGGCCGCCAAGGAATCCAGGACCTTGAACCCTATGTTGTGCCGGGTTTCGGCATACTTGGGGCCAATATTGCCCAGGCCTGCGATGAGAAATTTCTTCATGGGATCTGTTTCTTTCAAATGGGGTCCGGATGCCCCAAAAAGTCTTTTGATCAGCTTTAGCACTCCGAGAATGGATTTTTGTAAAAATACAAAAGCATCCCAATTTTAGGCTTCTAAAAATAGGGATGCTCTTGTGTATGGGTTAAAAGGGCTACTCTTTGGCAGCGGCTTCCGGGGCATCCCCGGCCGCTCCTTCTGCACCTTGCCGCAGTGACGACAGATGCGAAAACCGCGGCGGGAGAGCTCGCCTTCTGCTCCTTCTTCCTCATCCCCTTCCTCATCGGCGATGGATGTTCTGGAAGCTTTCACCTGAACGATGGCAGTGGAGTCGGGGTGAAGGATGGTATAATCATCGTTCAACACGGTTTCCACGGCAATGGTTCCCCCGATTCTCAACTTGGAGATATCCACGGTGATAAAGTCGGGAAGCAGGTTGGGCAGTGCCTTGATGGAAAGCTTTCTCTTTCTGAAAAGCAAACGCCCCCCGTTCCTTACCCCGGGGGAAGTTCCCTCCAGACGTACCGGAATGTCAATGGTCACGGGCTTGTCGCTGAAGAGTTGGTAAAAATCCACATGCAGGATCTTGTCCGTTACGGGGTGGAATTGGATGTCCTGTAGAACGGCATCCAGTTTTTCTCCATTGCCCAGATCAATCACAGCGGTGTGTGCGTTCGGGGTATAGACCAGGTTCTTGAACGACAGTTCATCTGCTGAAAAATGCAATGGTTTCTCCCCTCCGTACAAAACGCAAGGGACCTTGCCAGCATTACGTAGGGCCTTGGTGGCTACCTTGCCCACGCTTTCTCTTTGGGATCCTTTGATTGTAATTGACTTCATTTTTATTTATTTGATTTACATTAAAAACTTGGAGGATATCGAGGTGTTGTGGTGCACTCGGTGCATGACGTCCGCAAAAAGGTCCGCACAGCTCAATACCCTTATTTTCCTTTGGTTGTGATCGATCGGAATGGAATCCGTGATTATAAGTTCCGTCAATCTTGATTTTTCGATCTTCTCATGCGCGTTTCCCGATAACAACCCGTGGGTGGTGATGGCACGTACGCTCAGGGCACCGCGCTCCATCATCAGGTCCGCGGCCTTGGTCAGGGTCCCGGCGGTGTCCACCATATCGTCGACCAGTACCACATTTTTTCCTTCCACATCCCCGATGAGTTCCATATGGGTGATCACATTGGCCTTTTCCCGTTGTTTGTAACAGATTACCACATCGCACTCCAAGGCCCTGGAATAGGCATAGGCCCTTTTGGATCCGCCCATGTCAGGGGAAGCGATGCAGAGGTTGTCCAGGTTCAATTCCTTGAGGTAGGGGAGGAAGAGGGTGGAAGCGTACAGATGGTCCACGGGCTTTTCGAAGAAGCCCTGGATCTGATCGGCGTGCAGGTCGACCGTCAGCACGCCGTCGGCGCCGGCGGCGGTGAACATCT
>CALDPL010000150.1 GCA_937911965.1 uncultured Allomuricauda sp.
CGCCAGCCCAAGAAGTAAGCCCCGCCCGCTCACCAGCACATGGATTGCTATAGGTTTTGCCATCGCATCCGCTGCCTTGACCGCCCTGGCCCTCTTTGCGGCCTATATGCAGACCGCTGGAATCAGTTCCATTGACGTTTCCAAACCCGATATCATGGCAGGACTTTTCATAGGGGGCATGCTGCCCTTTGTCTTCTCGGCCCTTTCCATGAATGCAGTGGGCCGGGCCGCCATGGCCATGATCGAGGAGGTACGCCGACAGTTCAGGGACATCCCCCAACTCAAGGCCGCCCTCGACGTAATGCGAAAATACGATTCGGACATCTCCAAGGCCTCCGAGGAGGATAGAAAGACCTTTGATGCCGCAGACGGCTATGCCGAGTACGACAAATGTGTGGACATCTCCACCAAGGCCTCCATTAAAGAAATGGTACTGCCCGGGCTATTGGCCATATTGGTGCCCGTGGCCGTTGGTTTTATCGGTGGCGTTGAAATGCTGGGAGGCCTCTTGGCCGGAGTTACCGTGACCGGGGTGCTCATGGCCATTTTCCAATCCAATGCCGGTGGGGCCTGGGACAATGCCAAGAAGACCATTGAAAGCGAAGGCCGAAAAGGCAGTGAGGCCCATAAGGCCGCCGTGGTCGGGGATACCGTTGGGGATCCCTTCAAGGACACTTCGGGACCCTCCTTGAACATCCTGATCAAATTGATGTCGGTCGTTGCCCTGGTCATCGCTCCGACCCTGGTGAGCTTTTCCTCGGGAGATGAAGTGGGGATCACCAAGGAGGACGGAACCGTGATCACCATTTCGGAAGATGGGATCAAAGCCAGTCAATCCCTTGAGAAGCAGATCAAAGTGGAACTGAGCAATACTGCTGACGGGGCCTTCAAGGCCTTGGTGACCACTTCAACCCAGGTCAATGGGAAATTGGTCCAGGACAGCAAGGAATTCATCGGGGAGACCAAGGAAGAGATCGAAAAGCAGATAGAGGCCTACAAAAAGACCCTGGCCAAATTATAGCAGGATTTAAAATCAATGAACAAGAACCACGCCCCCAAGGCGTGGTTTTTTGTCTGGAGGAATGTCGGTTTATGGGGCATACCCAGGGGTGTTTTGATTTTTTGGTATATTTATTTCCGAATCCGATTTTGAGATTTTGGTGGGCAGGTAACCGCCGACAGAACCGCTCAATTGGGGTAAAGGGAAAAAAGAAAAGGAATGAAGAAAATAGCTTTGTTGTCATTTGCCTTGTTGGCAATGACCGCCTGCAACGACCGTAAAGACAATTCCATGAAAAATTCACAAGAACAAATTGGTGGGGAAGGCCCTCTTGTTGGAGGCGCCAAGGACCAGCACGGATGTTTGACGGCAGCAGGGGAAACCTGGAGTGAGGTGAATCAAGATTGTGTAAAGATATTTGAAATCGGACAAGGTTTGAATCCGATCAAAACCGACGGGGGCGAGGCGATCATCAGTGCCTTTGTGCTGTTCAACGACGATCGATCCAAGCTCGAACTGTTTTTGCCCGATCAAAAGAAAACCATTGTTCTGGAACAGGATGGTACAGGTACCTATCAAAAGGATTCCTGGAAGTTTGACACCGAGGATTCCACCTTGTACCTCAATGGTGAAATGAGGTACAGGGCGGAATAGGGGTGAATCCCAGATTAAAGATTCGGTCAAAAATCCAAGCTGTGAAGCCATCAAAGGGCTTCTTCCGATTCCTATCGATCGCCTTGGGAAACAGCTCCGATCAATGCCATCAATTGTTCCTTGGCACCTTTCCCGGGTCGATCGGCATATCCATTGACCAATTTTCCATTTGGATCATAGATGAGATAATGGGGAATGGTATTGATTCCCAATTCCTCAATCACTTTTGAAGCGATTCCGTTTTCGACAAAATAATTTTGCCCATCGGATATCCCATCCGCCTCCATGGACTCGATCCAGTTATCCCTTTGGTCGTTCAAGGCCATATAAATGAATTCCACATTTTCTTTTTCGAGTTCCATTTTCAGTTTTTTCCTGACTTCGACACTTTTTTTGATGCCAAATTGTAATTAATGACAGATCAGTAAGTTGCACATTTTGCGTCACCAATTAGGGTGACGCGGCGGTAAAAAATCGCTATTTTTCCCCATGTTTTTGCGTAAAAAGATAAATCGATCCGGGACCACCAGTATAGTGGTAGTCGAGAAGAGTCATGGAAAATTCAAGCATGTTAAGACCATCGGGGTCAGCAGCGATGATAAGGAACTTGAAAAATTCCTTTCCAAAGGGCGGGAATGGATCTTAAAACATTCCGGAAAGGTAGATATTTTTAAAGAACACCAGCGAGAGGAAGAGGAAAAGCTGGTTACCGAGCAGCTATTGTCGAATATTGAGAACATCCTGCTCAATGGCTCACAATTGGTATTGGACCGCGTATACGATTTAATAGGGTTTGATGAAATACAGGACGATACATTGCGGCATTTGATTACTGCACGCTTGAGCCAACCCATGAGCAAGGCTGCCACAGTGGAATATTTAAAAACGCATTTCGATCAAGATCTCAAGCTCCACAATATTTATCGCTACCTGGATAAGTTATACAACACCCAACAAGAAAAAGTACAGGAGATAAGTGTGGCCCACACCCGAAAAATTCTGGGGGGCACCATCGGATTGATGTTCTATGATGTGACCACTCTGTACTTTGAGTCAGATCGTGGCGACAGTTTTCGGGAGCCTGGCTTCTCGAAAGACGGAAAACATAACCAGCCCCAACTCGTTTTGGGATTATTGGTCAGCATGGATGGATATCCTCTTTCATATTCATTGTTCAACGGTTCCCAATATGAGGGGCGGACGATGCTTCCGGTGGTAGAGGATTTTGTGAGGCGGTTTGATCTGGACGATTTTGTTCTGGTGGCGGATTCTGGCCTTATGAGCAGAAAGAATTTGGAACTATTGGAAGCCCAGGGCTACCGTTACATTGTCGGAGCCCGGATCAAGAATGAGAGCAAGACGATAAAACAATGGATTTTATCCCAAACCAAAGAAGAAGGACTGTTCCATGTTAAACAAAAGGGGAATTCAAAGCTCATTATCGGTTATTCGGGCAAACGGGCCCGAAAGGATAAATACAACCGGGAAAAAGGGGTGGAACGACTTGAGAAGGCTTATAAAGGAGGCACTATCACCAAAGAAAATGTCAACAAGCGAGGGTATAACAAATTCCTGGAACTATCCTCAAATGTAGGGGTTGTGATCAGTCGGGAAAAAATCAAAGAAGATGAAAAATGGGATGGATTGAAAGGGTATTTGACCAATACTGGGTTGTCCGCACAGGAAGTTTATCACCAATATTCAAGTCTGTGGTCCATAGAAAGAGCCTTTCGCATTACAAAAGGGACCATTGAAATGCGCCCGATGTTCCATTTCACTGAGCGCAGAATAGAAGCTCATGTTTGTATATGCTTTGTAGCCTACAAAGTGTATAAGGAACTGGAGCGGATCCTTAAGGCAAACAATGTCGGGCTTAGTGTGGATAAGGTCCTGAGTATTGCAAAAACCATAACAACGATCAAAATAAATCTACCGATTAGCGGCCAAACGGTCAATAAAACAATGTTTCTCTCTGAATCCCACAAAGAAATAGCATTCCTCTTTGACGATGATTTTTGGGAAAATCATTTAGGGTGACGCATTGTCGAAGTCAGGAAATAAAATTATTCCTAAAAAACCCAAAGCATCCTAACGAACAATACTTAAATGCCCCCTTTGCTATACGCTTTATCCGTCATTGGATTTGGTACTTCTTGTTTCAGATTCCTATTCCAAAACCTGTTTGAGGGCCTTCATGTCCTTGCTTATCTTTTCTCCGCGACCCTGGCATATTTTTGTGTGGTCGAGAGTTTGTTGTGTCCCAATAGTGGAAACCCCGGACATAGTATACCACCTTTGCCGGACGAAAGTGAGTCACTTTTGGACCTGATCTGTCTGTAATGTGCCAAAGGTCTTTTTTGTGAAAAAGGACCATGGTGAAAACGCCGGACAAACTATACCACACTCACCTGGTAAAATTGAGCACTCTTAGACCCAACACAAAAATCTGACCTTCTCATCACTACGGCCAAATATTGGGTGGCTCCATTTTTCCGATTTTGGTGGTCCTACGATCCGGCTCATCCAATTATTCGGTGGGCATGAAATCCTTGAAAGCACAAAACCCTTTGTTTGAAAATGTTTTGAGATATAGGTTCCAGTGTATCCGCTTATCCGGCTGTTAGAAAAAAATACATAATCGGAAAAATCCGATTATGTACTTCATTTTTACATATTGAGGTGATTTAAACTTTTATTTGGATCAAAAAAAAGGGTTGCGGATATTTGTGTTGCCTAACATAAATATTTCCAAAACAACCCTTTATGTACAAAGTACTCGACAAAGATACCATAGAAATGGAAATAGTCCCGAACATACCTTTGCCAAAACGCGGATTTCCCCCGACAGTCCCCCTGTGCGAGATCGTCAATGCGATCTTTTACAAGCTGAAGACGGGGGTTCAATGGGCGCTTCTGCCCGTGGACGCCCTGTTCTCCCAAAAGGCCCTGAGCTGGCAGTCCGTATACCACCATTATCGGAAATGGTGCCTTGACGGGACCTTCATGCGCTGTTGGGTCGCGATCTTGAGGCGCTACAAAGGCCTGTTGGACCTCTCCAGCGCCGATCTTGACGGGAGCCATACCACCGCCCTGAGGGGCGGAGGGGCCGTGGAATACCAGGGCCGCAAGAAAAGGAAGACGACCAATGCGCTTTACCTTACCGACAGGCAGGGCCTTCCACTGGCCATGTCGGAGCCCGTGGCGGGAAACCACAACGACCTGTTCGACATAGAGGTACAGTTTGAAGTGGTCACCGCCACCTTGGAGCAGGCCGATATCCCCGTGGAGGGCCTGTTCCTCAATGCCGATGCCGGATTCGATTCCAAGGAGTTCCGGGAAATCTGCGCCAAAAAGGAAATCAACGCCAACATATGTTTCAACAAACGAACGGGCAACAGGGACAGGGAGGAATATTTCGACAAGGAACTCTATGATGAAAGATATGCGATCGAACGGACCAATGCCTGGATGGACAGCTTCCGATCATTGCTGAACAGATTTGACACCACGACGGAAAGCTGGAAAGGGTTCAACCTACTGTCATTCATCGTGTTGGCACTCAGAAAATTTCTAACACAAAAAGTTTAAACGAACTCATTGAAAATTGACCGCTCAACCTACGAAATATTACAGATTTTGGTCAT
>CALDPL010000151.1 GCA_937911965.1 uncultured Allomuricauda sp.
GAGTACGCGAGCGTTTTCCGGCAGGGTCTCTTCAATCCGGATGCAGAGTTCGCTGCTCCCCCGGTGGGTTATAATCTATTACACGCCAGCGTCGGGACAAAGCTAAATGTGGGCACGCAAACAGTGGGTCTGCATGTGTCGGCGAACAATTTATTAAACACTAGCTACAAAGAGTATATGAACCGCTTCCGCTACTATGCGCACGACATGGGCCGCAGCTTTACACTTCGCTTATCCTACCAATTTTAATTCAAATTTTACATCATACCCTTAAAAAACAATCATCATGAAAAAAACGATTTTGGCAGTGGCTGCCTTCTGCATGTTGGCCACAACCGGCGTATCCGCCATGGAACCTTCCATGAACAATGAAACCATCGAATTCCCAGCATCCGCAGTAGAACTCAGCAGCTTCTGTAAAGCGGTGATGAAGGGTGACGTGGAGACCGTAACCAAGCTCATTGAACTCGGGGAGGACGTAAACCAAAAGTCCTTGGGAATGGCACCCATCCATTATGCCGCCCGGTACAACAAGGCAGAGGTACTGAAAGTGCTCATCGAGAACGGGGCAGACCTAAAACTCAAATGTGACAAGGGTTTTACTGCCCTGAAGTATGCCGAACTGTCCAATGCCAAGGATGCCCTGGCCGTTTTGGAACAGGCCCTTCAAGCGGACTAAGAAATTAGGTAATCCCCATGGAAAAGAAAAGGCCCATCCGTTACGGATGGGCCTTTTTCGTGCCTCATTTTACGTTCATATAGTGTTCTTGCAAAAGAGGGTCCGGTTCAAAATTCAAAGCCAGTGAAAATTCGGTACATGAAAGCATAGAAGGCCATGATCAGTAAAATTCCACAAAATACTGAATATCCCTTCAACAGCAGTACCACAAAGCTCGGCTTACAATCGTCAAAAGCCTCTAAATAGAGGTGTTTAAAATGTAATAGTGTTCCCATAATGTGTTCTCTCGTTAGGATAGCACAAAGGGGCCAAGTGTTCTCAGTATTTAGATTTGGGTCTTTTCAAAGATAATGAAATATAATAACTTATGGATTTCAAGTCACTATACTCGATAAAGGGGGCGTTTCTATCGTTTTGAATATTTTTGGATGGCCTCCCGTATTTTTTCGATACGGTTTTCCGGATCGGGGTGGGTGCTTTGGAATTCGGGGCCCCGATCCGGTCCTGCCGCGGCCTTTAGGATCTTCATGACCTCGATCATCTCATTGGGGTCGTATCCCGAGTCCAACATGAACAGAACCCCGAGTTCGTCGCTTTCCAATTCGTCCCCACGACCGTTCTTGAGCAGGGTGTTCTGTCCGATCCCAGAGACCAGACTGCCCATGTCCCCACCCACGGAAGCCCCGGTGGCAAGGGTTTGCCAAAAGCTGCTCTCTGCAATGCGCTCTGCGGAATGCCTGCCCAGGACATGGCCGATCTCATGGCCCAGAACCCCGGCCAATTGGGCCTCGTTGAGTTGGGAAAAGAGGGCATAGGTGATGAATATCTGTCCTCCTGGTAGTGCAAAGGCGTTGATGGTACGGTCATCGGCCAAGAGATGGAACTCGTAGCGATAGGGGGTTTCCCGGGCCAGGCTGTTCTGCACCAAACGATTGCCGACCCGATCAACGAGTTGCTGAAGCTGTTCGCTGGGGTACAGACCCCCGTGCTGTTGGGCCATTTGTGGGGCGGACTGTAGTCCGATGGCGATTTCCTGCTCGGTGGTCATGTCGATGTTCTGAACCCTTCCCGTATAGGGGTTTTCCTGTTGGTTGCTGCAACGGCGAATGAAGGCAAAGGCTACGATGGCAAGGCCAATGAGGATTCTGATCCTCCAACTTCCTCTTCTCATGGCAATAGTGTTTAGCGGTAGTTGAAGTTACAAAAAAAGAGAAAAGCGGACTATAAAAGTTTTGGGTTTATATCCAGGACATTGTCCTGTACATAGGTCCTGATAAATCCAGTGGTAAAGTGGTCCATGCCCAGAATATCTTCCTGCTGTAACAGTTTCATCACGTTGAGCCTGCGGTAGGCCTTGAGCATGGGAATGGATATGGGGGCATAACTGAAATGCCAGGGCTCGTATTTGAAACCCCTTCGTCTGGGGTTCTTGGTGTAGACCAGTACAAAGCCGTACTTTTCCGAGTTTTCGTCCAACCAATGTTTGAAGGCCTCATAGGGTCCCCCGGGCTCGAACTTATTCGGATCTAAGACCCCGCCGGTGACTTTTTGGTAGCCATCGACAATGTCGATATCAGTGCCCCAATGGTGCCTGCTGGTTCCCGGGATGGTGGAATACTCTATGATTTTTTCGATGGCGGCCATGGGTTCCAGACCCAGGTCCTCGGTATAGTTGATGTATTTGCGTTCCCAAATGCGCTGTTGGTGGTAAAAGTCCCTGAAACTCGATACCATTTTGATGTCGTGACCTGCGGTAAAGGCAGCCTTTTTCATTTCCAGATAGGATTCATGGGCTTCCTTTCTAAGTTTGACGCCCTCTCCAAAGAGTTCAATGTCCGCCTTGCCCATCAGTTCCTCGGTACTGTATTCCTGGGAAAGGGAAAAGGGGAACAAGGGGGGCAGGGTACAGGCCAGCCCGGTCGCGGATGCCGATTTTATAAAGGTCCTTCGTTTCATGGGTTCAATTTGGGGTTCAAGGTAAGAAGATTTTTTAGTTTGTACCGGTTGGGAGCAATGGATTGGGGATGGATGGGGAAATCCTTTTGGTCCACTGCGGTGTTGTGCGCTTTGATAAGGGCCTGCGGTTTTTTCCTTTTCCGATGTTTTTATGGTTATTTGGAAATGAGGTGTTATTTCGGGGCAATAACTACAAGGTCAAACTATAGTGTGTACTCCTTCCCCCGGCCATGTCCTTGAGCAATATACCTTTTAGCACCAAATCCTGTATATCACGGATTGCCGTATCCTGGGAGCATTTGGCAATTTTTGCCCACTTGGAACTTGTCAACTTGCCCTCAAACCCGTCCAGTAATTTATTTAGCATTAGCCGTTGGCGGTCGTTGAAGGTCTGTGCTACCGGCATCATCCATAGTTTGGCTTTCCGCATCACGGAAGACAACACAATATCCGAAGCCTCGACTGCTCTCCCGAGACATTTCAAAAACCAAATTAACCATTCAGTGATATCCAAATCACCCGAT
>CALDPL010000152.1 GCA_937911965.1 uncultured Allomuricauda sp.
GTCAAGTCGTATTGTTCCACCAGGGGGGCATATTGGGTCTCATACTTGGTACGTTCCACCAGATTGTAGTGGGGCTGAAGGGCCACATATTTGGGAAGGCCCATTTTCTCGGATACCTCAAAGGATTCGTTCAGGCGTTCCGGGGATACGTTGGATGCCGCGATATAGCGGACCTTTCCGGCCTTTATCAGCTCGTCATAGGCCGATAGGGTCTCTTCCACCGGGGTTTCCCCGTTGTCAAAGTGGGTATAATAGAGGTCGATATAATCGGTTCCCAACCGTTTCAGGCTTTGGTCCACTGATTTAAGGATGTGCTTGCGGCTGATATCGTAATCATGTTCCTTGGTATGGGATCCCACCTTGGTGGCGACAATGGTTTTATCCCTGTTCCCCCGGGCCTTCATCCAGTTGCCGATGATGGTCTCGGACTGCCCGCCCGTACCGTTGATCCACCAGGCGTAGGTATCCGCGGTATCCAAAAAATTGAAGCCTGCGCCGGCAAAGGCATCCAGGATTTCAAAGGATTCTTTTTCGTCCAGGGTCCACCCGAACACATTGCCCCCAAAATTGATTCGGGAAACTTCCAAATCCGTATCCCCAATTCTTGTATATTTCATAATGTTCTGTATTTCAACGGAAAACACTTGACCTTCAAAAGACGGTCCAAGGCTTCCAAATTCCCCCTAAAGATACAAATAAAGAAAGGGGGAAAGGAATGGGATGGACGTCAATTCGGACAAAAATCAATTCCAGATTTGGAATATGGTCCCCTAAAAATCTGATATTTGTGCAATGGACCAAAAGTGGCCCTCTGTCCAAAATACATAGTCCAACATGGAAAAGAACCTCCCGCTCTCTGCTCCACTTCAACGGATAACCGTTTTGGATGCATTGAGGGGTTTTGCACTATTGGGGGTGATCTTGGTTCATATGTTGCAGTATTTCAGTGTCCTCCCATGGACAGGGGAAGAATCCCGACCCCTATTTCCCGAGATGGACAAGCTGGTTGAATGGTTGCGGGAGCATGT
>CALDPL010000153.1 GCA_937911965.1 uncultured Allomuricauda sp.
GGGAGTTTTTTGAGTTAGATAGATAATGAAGAATAAAACTCGAATTAAAAAGAAGTTTATTATCGAAGGGGTAATAGCACTATTGGTGGCTATTAGTCCCATTATTTTTTATTCCTATAAATATATTCCTGTAGAGGATTCTTGGACTTTCATGGGGATAGAATTCAACAAAAATGGATTCGCAGATGTAAGCTATGCCTTTTATTACTATTGTACCAAGTGGGTTCCCTTATTGTTGTTGATAATTTGGTTTATAACCTCCAAGAACTGGTGGTACCATGCCATCTTGGTGCCAATAGCCATGTACAGTTTTCAGTTCTTTGCAGTTTTGAATTACGAATCCGGAATAGTGGATGAAAATGAGATTCTTTATATAGTTGCCGTGACCATGGTGGTGGTGCCCTTGGTGTATTTCATTAGAGTAAAACTTGTGGACAAGCACGTACATGGTATCGACCTGGAGGCCATGGATACCGAGCTTCAGATTTTGAAGGAGAAAGAGGAGCTCAGAAAGGAACGGGAGAAACTGGAAGAACTGCAAAGGGCCCTTCTAAAAAAAATGTAAATTTGTTTTGTACCTCAGGTACCTTGAACGGATTTGCTGCCTATGAACCAACCTGCCTCTCCCTTTAGCAAACAGCAATTGTTGCCCCAGGAAGAAACCTTGGAAATCTTCAAACAAAAAGGAGAACTCTTTATTGGGATACCCAAGGAAAATCAATATCAGGAAAAACGGATCTGCCTGACCCCCGATGCGGTGAACGCCATCACGGCCCACGGCCATCGCGTGCTCATGGAATCGGGTGCCGGGGACGGGGCCCACTTTTCAGATCTGGACTATACCAATGCAGGTGCTGAGATCAGCCGGGATGTAAAAAAGGTGTTTTCTTGTCCCATCATTTTGAAGGTGGAGCCCCCTACCCTTTCCGAAATCGATTTGATCAACCCACAGACCATAGTGATATCCGCCCTGCAGATCAAGACCCAGCACAAGGATTATTTTGAGGCCTTGGCCAAGAAAAGGTTGACTGCGATTGCCTTTGAGTTTATCCGGGACGACGATGGCAATTATCCAGCGGTTCGGTCCCTGAGCGAAATTGCCGGGACTTCCGCAATTTTGATCGCTTCGGAACTGATGTCCAATCCAAGCAAGGGCAATGGACTGATGTTCGGGAACATCTCCGGGGTGCCGCCCGTGGAGGTGGTGATCATTGGAGCCGGGACTGTCGGGGAGTTTGCAGCAAGGTCCGCTTTGGGCCTGGGCGCCAATATCAAGGTTTTCGACAATTCCATTGGCAGGTTGCGCAACCTGCAGACCAACCTGAATAGGACCATATACACCTCTACCATTCAGCCAAAGAACCTGATCAAGGCCCTCAAACGCTGTGATGTGGCCATAGGTGCCACCCGGGGAAAGGACCGATCCCCGGTGGTGGTGAGCTCTTCCATGGTCGAGAATATGAAAAAAGGATCGGTGATCATCGATGTGAGCATCGATATGGGGGGGTGTTTCGAAACTTCCGAAGTCACCACCCACAGCAAGCCCACCTTTGAAAAATATGGGGTCGTGCATTATGGAGTGCCCAATATCCCTTCCAGATACCCTCGGACCTCTTCGGTGTCAATCAGCAATATCTTCACCCCGTACCTGCTCAAGATCGGCGAGGACGGTGGCCTGGAACATTCCCTTCGCTTTGACAAGGGATTGCGCAGTGGGCTTTATATGTACCATGGGATTTTGACCAATAAATCCGTTGGCGAATGGTTCGGGATGGGTTACAATGACATTAACTTTCTTATATTTTAAGGACGCATGGAATTTTTGAGGCGCTTGGGGTGGTATTTGGTTGGCCTGTCCATTGGATTGGTATTTTTACTCTTTATCCTGGACCGAAAAACAGACGGTGAAGGCGTGGATTTCTGTTACTTGCCGAATTGCAGGGTATTGAAGGATCTCAGGTCCAAACCCCTTTCCTTTGATGAAAACCTGCCCCAGCAATACAGGGACACCCTAATGGTACAATCCTTTTTGACCGATGGGGATGTGGATTTCAAAAGGAGTGATACCAAATCCGAACCCTGTAAGACCTATTTTGTCGAAAAATCCACCACTACCCTGAAATTGAAGAATTGTCCCGATGGTCTTGTGGTTGAAGCGGTCTTGGAGGATTAAAGAAGGTTGTTGTTGAGGGGGTCTGGATTTTACCTAATTGTGTATTGAATTCTGGTTAAATAAAATTTCATGGCATTGGAATCAACGTACCGTATTTGTCAACATTCTGACAAAGTCCCAAATCGAATTTTAGGTGTTTTTATGAATAAAATGCCCAATTTATAAATCAAGGAAATATTCCCGCTTGTAAAACTTTGGGAATGTCCAAAATAAGGTCGTTTAAACATTCCATTAGGATAATCAATCCAAATCCAACTTCCTGCGCTTGCGTTCCTTCTTCAAAAGGTCGAGTTCCCTTGAGGTCTGCCCGGCCACAGAGGTGTTCTCCTCTGCCCTTCGGATCAAATAGGGCATTACGTCCCGTACCGGGCCGTAGGGTACATACTTGGACGTATTGTAGCCCTTGGCCGCCAGATTGAAGGAAATGTGGTCGCTCATTCCGAACAACTGTCCAAACCAGATTCTGGGGTCATTGGGTTCCAATCCCCTCTCCTGCATTTTGGAGACCAGTTTTAGGCTGCTCTGTTCATTGTGGGTTCCCGAATAGAGGTTGAAGCGGTCCAAATGGTCCATGATATAGGATACGGTATCGTCAAAATTCGCATCGGTCTCCTGTTTTGAGGAACATATGGGGGTTTTATATCCCTTTTCCACGGCCCGATCGTTCTCTTTTTCCATATAGGCTCCCCGCACCAGTTTTGCGCCCACCATAAAGCCTTCTTCCTTGGCCAGGTCATACAGCTTTTTAATGTACTCCAATCGGTCCCAACGGTACAATTGGAAGGTGTTGAACACAACGGCCTTTTCCCTGTTGTATTTGCGCATAAGATCCAGTACAAGCTGATCGGCGGCATCCTGCATCCAGCTCTCCTCGGCATCGATCAGCAGGGCCACGTCGAGGTCATGGGCCTTTTTGCACACCCTGTCGTAACGTTGGACCACCCGATCCCATTCCTCTTTCTCCTTGGCATCGAGTTCCTGCCCCTGACTTAACTTCTCATAGAGTTTGAAACGGCCAAAACCGGTGGGCTTGAACACCGCAAAGGGCATGGCCTGTTTCTCCTTCACAAAGTCAAGGACGTAAAGGGTTTTTTCCATGGACAGGTCGAACTGTGATTCCACTTCCTTTCCTTCCGCGGAATAATCCAGAATGGAGGAAACGCCTTTTTCGAACATACTGTCGATGATGGGCAGACAATCCTTTTCATTGACCCCTCCACAAAAATGATCGAAGACCGTGGCCCGGATCAGACCTTCCACGGGAAGGTGGGCCTTTATGGCAAAATTGGTAACCGCAGTGCCTATCTTTACCAAGGGCTCATTGGCGATCATCTTAAAAAGGAAGTAGGCCCGCTCCAATTGGGAGTCTGATTTTAGCTCAAAGGCTATTGCGGTATTCTCAAAATTTGGTAACATTATAACGAATCCATTAAGGATCCAAATATAAGTACGGAAACTTGAATCATTTCAATTAAAATATCATTATTTAGCAGAGAATTTTTGCCTATGGAGTCGGTCAGATCACAGAGCTATGAAGTACATATGGAGGGCTTGGCACAAGCGGCCCTGAATCAGCATATTGCCAATCACAAATATTCAAAAATATTCGTCCTGGTGGATGGGAACACCCAGCAGTATTGCCTGCCTCCCTTTTTGCAAATGCTGGATTTTTCCTTT
>CALDPL010000154.1 GCA_937911965.1 uncultured Allomuricauda sp.
TTGAGTACAATGTGTATACCGGAATACAACGGGCCCAGGATATACTGCAGATGGCCAATGCGGAACAGTTCGTCACCATGGCCGTGGAATCGGGCTCCCAGCCGGATGTACAGTTCGTGCTCAACGCCATGCAGCGATACGGAAGGAGCCGTATCAACCCCAATGTTCCCGATGTCAATACGGATTGGTTCGATCAGATCATCCGGGACGGGATCATTCAGAACCATGGCCTGAGTGTGACCGGGGGCACGGAGAACGTTTCCTATGCCCTGGGCACGAATTTCTTCTCCCAGGAGGGGCTTTTGGACATGAAGAACAAATACGAACGCTTCAACATCCGCTCCAAACTGGACATTGATGTCACGGACAATATCAAAATGGGGGTCAACACGGTTTTCAGCAACGCCACCCAATACAGTCCGGAGAATTCCGCCTGGTTCAAGGCCTATTTTGCGGTTCCGATCTTGCCCGTATACGATACGGCCAACACGGCTGCAGATCCGATTCAATTTGCAAATGCCAAAGCCTTGGGGTATAGGGGATCCCAAAACCCCTTCCCCGATATGCTGTTCAACGATAACCGGCTGAAGATCCGCAAGGTCCTGGCCAATATCTACCTTCAAACGGACATCATCAAGGACAAATTGACCTTTAAGACCACCTACAACGTGGATTTTTCTGCCCTCGAGGAGCGCTATGTCAACCTGCCCTTCAATATAGGTTTCGGGGACCAGCGCACTTCCTCAATAAACCGGAGACAGAACAATTATTACAATCAGATCTGGGACAATATCCTTACTTATACGGATACCTACAATGAGGACCACAACCTGACCTTGATGGCGGGAACCTCCTTTAGGGACGAATCGGCCAATAATTTTGCGGCCACGGGAAGTGATATTGCGGGAATCGACTACGAGACCTCCTGGTACCTCGACTTTGCCGATCCCCTGACCTTCGACAACAACGTGAACGAGAACAATTCCCGGATCTACGGCCAATCCCTCTTTGGAAGGGCTTCCTATAACTTCAAGGACCGTTATCTGCTCTACGGAACCTTCCGGGCAGACCGGTCTTCCAAGTTCACCCAACAACAGTGGGGGTATTTCCCCGCGGTCGGGGCAGGCTGGGTGATTTCCCAAGAACCCTTCATGGACAATGTGGGCTTCTTTGACTTCCTCAAGTTGCGGGCGGCCTGGGGCCGTTTGGGCAACGACAATGTCAATGCCAGTTCGGGGGCCAATACCATCACCAACACCATCGTGGACCTGGGGGATGTCCCGGCAACGGGCATTACGGCCACCAGTACCTATTCCGACCTGCGATGGGAGGTGGTCGAGGAATTGGATTTTGGGATTAACCTAACCACCTTTGACAATAGATTGTCCTTGGAGGCGGATTATTATATTAGGGATACCGAAGATGCCATCATGCCCGTCTATATCCCGATCGCCAACGTGACAATCGATAGAAATTCGGGCTCCATCCGGAACTCCGGTGTAGAGTTGGCCCTGAACTGGACCGATCAGATCAATGAAGATCTCAACTACACCATTGGGGCCAATTTCACCACCGTGAAGAACGAGACCTTGTCCGTCGAGAACGAAAGTGGCTATATCGATGCGGGCTCGGCGGAGTTCCGTCAAAGGACCATAGTGGGGGAACCACTATATGCCTTCTACGGCTATGAAAGCACCGGGGTCTATCAAAA
>CALDPL010000155.1 GCA_937911965.1 uncultured Allomuricauda sp.
GTATGCCCTGCGGCCTGCGGGTTGCACGTTGCTTCGGCGGGCCGCCATCGAGGGGATCCCGCCTCCCGAATCAGGCACGCCAGCTACACGATCTCGATCAGTCGTTCTTACAGATCACGGATTCATGTCAACGCTTCGCGAACCTCTCGTTTTCGGTAAGCACGACGAAAAGACGCTGGTTCAGCTTCGCGACGTGGCCTCCCGCGCGGCCCGCGCCGCACTGATGGCCGACGGGCACCTCGGCTACGTCATGCCGATCGGAGGCGTCGCCGCTTACCGGAATCAGGTTTCGGTGGTTGGAGTCGGCTTCGACATCGCCTGCGGGAACGCTGCCATTCGGACCGATCGCCACATCGCCGAGTTCGACCATCGGGGCCTCGTGCAGCTCGCGGACGAGATCAACAGGACGATCTCGTTCGGAGTGGGTCGCAAGAACCACAGCGACGACGCGCCCGTCGACCATCCACTGTTCGAATCCCCAGCGTGGGAAGCGGTTCCTGCGTCGTTCCGGCACAACCTGAGGGGCAAGGCACGAGAACAGCTCGGGACGGTGGGTTCGGGGAACCACTACGTGGACGTCTTCGCCGACGAGGCGGGCGCGCTCACGGGGCCGAGCAGGCTCTGCATGTAGTCGACGATCTCTTGCAAGGTGTTGAGGGTGGCCATCTTCGAGGTCTCAACCTCAGGCAGTGACGGCACCTTCTCTTGCATCGCGGACAGGATCTCGACGCGCTTGATCGAGTCGATGCCGAGATCGGCCTCCAGGTCCAGGTCGAAGGATCCATCGGTGGTCTCGGTCTCCGGATTGTTATAGCTCTCCGCGATCAGATTGAGGCTGGGATAGGAAAGTACCCCATCGCTGGAGATCAAAAGTCCCGTACTGCTGCGGATTTCTGTAATATTGGGCGCGGTGACATATACGGTGGTACCTCCATATTTTCGGACAAGGTTGCAGCCGGTATCGCCATGAAGGACCAAACGCCCTTCCTCCACTTGGGCACTGACCCCTTCGATGAGATATTCCCCACTCTCGACCTCCACCCGATGCGCACTGCCCTGTTTGAGGACCAGGTTCAGGTTCTCAAATACGGTGATCTTGCCAAACTCGGTCACGTCCAAAACCTTCCGTTTGGTATCCCCTGCATTTTGGAAACAGTCCGGAACGTTCTCCCCATTGCAGGAAATCATCAAAAAGGCAAGCCCCAGCAACAGGGCAACTGCTGTCTTGGGAAAGAACTCCGTTCTTGTTGTATGTCGTATCCTTGCTCTCATAATCTGACCCCCATTCCAAATTCAACGGCCTCGGCCTTGGCCCCATGGGATTTTAGGGTAATGGCCCCAAAGACCCTGTCCCCAAAATACCGTTTCAGGCCCACCCGATTGTACATCCTGCCCTCAAAGTCAAAGGGGTAATATACATAATAGCCCAATTGGGCGACCACACTCATCTTGTTGATGAACAGTTCATGTCCCAGGAACAGCCCGACCCTTTTGTGGTCGGTGCCGGGCTCTACCTCCAGCTCCGGAAAGGAGGTCGACTGGAATCGGATCAGTTCCTTAAGGAAATGGGAATTGTAAAAATCCGCACCCAATTGCAGGGCACTCATCCTTCCCAAACGCTTGTCCGCATAGGCCGACAGGATCCAAAAACCATAGCTTCCCGACCCGATCACATCACTCTGGTTGACCCCCCCGCGCAGGGCAAGGTTATAACGTATGGGCTCCGTGATCTTATTCGTGGGACCCGGTTCCAAATACCCGTACTCCCTTCCCCCGTCCAGATCATAGGTGAGCCCCAGGTTCAGGGCCATGGTATTGGTGGAGGTATTTGGTGCCTTGAAATTAGCATTGGAATAATGGAGCAGGGAAATCCCGGCCTTGGCACCCAGTCCCCCAATGATATTTTCCCTGTGGTAGTTCAACATCACCATGGTGGTGCTGAGCAAATGACTGCCGTAGGCATTGTTCCTGAAGTTGGTGTCCCGATCATAGGGGTTGGTATTGTAGGCCACCCCCTGTCCGATCCTGAACTGAAGGTTTCTTTTGAGGAAGTAGAAATTGTAATGGGCATAGAGCCCAAAATGTTTCCCAAGGGTCGGGTTGTTCATGTCCTGGTACACAAAGGTAAACCCGGTGTCCGGATAGCCCAGGGCAGCCTCCCATTCCTCATGGCCATAGCGTTTCTTGCTCCAGCCCAGGATCAACCCTCCCGGATGGGCCCCGATCAAATGTGAAATGTCCGGATTGTGCAAGAGGATGGATCCATGGAACTGGTTCACATCAAGCACATACTTCTTTGGAGCTTCCCCCTTTTGGGAAATTCCAAGGGCGGGGACAAGCAGAACAAGCAGGAAGAACAGTTGCCTCATGGGGGGCAAAAATAGGAAATTAAAACACCTCCCTGGCGATATCCTTGATATTATCCGACTTTCCCATGGAGTAATAGTGCAGTACCGGAACCCCGGCATCCTTCAATTCCCTGGACTGCTGAATGCACCATTCCACCCCCACCTGCCGGACCTCGGCATTGGTCCGACAGGCCTCCACCCCACGGATGAGGTCCTGGGGAAGGTCCACCCGAAAGACCTGGGGAAGCAGCTGTAGGTGGCTCTTTACGGCAATGGGCTTCAGGCCCGGGATGATGGGCACCTGGATGCCGATTTCCCGTGCGGCCTTCACAAAGTCAAAATACTTTTGGTTGTCGAAGAACATCTGGGTCACCACATATTCCGCTCCCAAGTCCACTTTTTCCTTCAGACGTTTCAGGTCCGATTCCAGGGAAGGGGCCTCCATATGTTTTTCGGGATAGCCGGCCACCCCAATGCAGAAGGTGGAACAATCATGGGATTCAATGGCGTCGTGAAGGTAGTTCCCCCTATTGATGTCCTGGATCTGTTTTACCAATTGGGAGGCGTATTGGTGTCCACCCTTGGTGGGCACAAAGTAGCGTTCCTCCTTCATGGCATCCCCGCGCAGGGCCATCACGTTCTCGATCTCCAAATACTGGCAGTCCACCAAGAGGTATTCGGTCTCCTCCCGGGTAAAGCCCCCACAGAGCACATGGGGCACGGTATCCACCTTGTATTTGGCTTTCAGGGCCGCACAGATGCCCAGGGTCCCGGGGCGTTTGCGGGTGAGTTTTCTATCCAACAAACCGTCCCTTTCGATATAGATGTATTCCTCCCTGGAGGTGGTCACGTCGATAAAGGGCGGATTGAACTCCATCAAGGGGTCGATATTGGCATAGAGCTCCTGAATGCTCCTCCCCTTTACCGGGGGCACGATCTCAAAACTGAACAGGGTGTTTCCCTTGCTCTTCTCAATATGCTGGGTAATCTTCATGGTCAATCGTCCGCTATGGTGGGGGCAAGCCATCTTTGGGCCTGCTCCAAGGTTAGTTGTTTTCTTCGGGCAAAATCCGCCACTTGGTCCTGTTTTATTTTTCCAACGCCGAAGTATCTGGCCTCGGGGTGGGCAAAATAATAGCCACTGACACTGGCGGCAGGCCACATGGCCAGGCTCTCGGTCAATTTGACCCCGATCCGCTCCTCCACTTCGAGAAGCTCCCAAATTGTCCTTTTCTCCAAATGGTCGGGGCAGGCCGGATATCCGGGCGCGGGCCGTATTCCCCGGTACTTCTCATCGATCAGGGCCTCATTGTCCAATTGTTCCTGGGAGGCATAGCCCCAGTATTGGGTCCGCACCTTATGATGCAGGTATTCGGCCAGGGCCTCGGCCAAACGATCGGCCAGGGCCTTGATCATGATGGCATTGTAATCGTCGAGATTCTTTACAAATTCCGCGGCCAGTTCGTCGGTCCCAAAACCGGCACTGACACAGAAACAGCCCATATAGTCCTGAAGGCCGCTTTCTTTTGGAGCGATAAAATCCGCTAGGGCGATATTGGGCACCCCGGCGCGTTTTTTCAATTGTTGGCGCAGGGTACGAAATACAAAGGGATTTCCGTAGTGGTCCCTGTCCCTTCCAATGGGAGAAGTGTCCAGTTCAATATCGTCATCCCCGATCTGTTGGGCCGGAAAAAGGCCAAAAATGGCCTTGGCCTTCAATAATTTTTTATCGAGCACTTCCTTCAACAGCCTCTGGGCATCGGCAAAGAGTTCCCGGGCTTGGGGGCCCACGATCTCATCTTCCAGGATTCCCGGGTATTTTCCGTGCAGTTCCCAGGAGCGGAAGAGCGGGGTCCAGTCCATAAAATCCAAAAGTTCCCGAAGATCGAAATCCTCCAGCACCTCTATGCCCAATTGGGCGGGTTCCACAATATCGGCAGGGTCCCATTGGATTTGCAGCTTGTTTTCCCTGGCCTGTTCCAGGGACATGTATTCCTTGTGCTTGGCCCTGCCCAAAAAGTTCTCCCTAAAAATCTTGTAATCCTCCTTAATGGACTTTTTATAGGCATCCGAACCCTGCTCCTGCAAGAGCTCCCCCACCACGGTCACGGCCCGGGAGGCATCGTTCACATGCAATACGGTCTGCCCATAGGCCGGATCGATCTTCACCGCCGTATGGGCCTTGGAGGTGGTGGCCCCCCCGATCAAGAGCGGCAACTTGAAGTCCTGTCGCTGCATCTCCTTGGCCACAAAGGCCATTTCATCCAGGGAAGGGGTGATCAGCCCGCTCAGGCCAATGATGTCGACCCCTTGCTCCCTGGCCGTACTGAGGATCTTTTCAGGGGGTACCATCACCCCCAGGTCCAATATTTCGTAGTTGTTGCAGGCCAAGACCACGGAAACTATGTTTTTTCCGATATCGTGCACGTCCCCCTTGACGGTGGCCATAAGAATCTTTCCGGCCGCCTTGGCATTGCTGTCCTTGGTGGCCTCGATAAAGGGGGTCAGATAGGCCACGGCCTTTTTCATCACCCGGGCGGACTTGACCACTTGGGGCAGGAACATCTTACCGCTTCCGAAAAGGTCCCCCACCACGTTCATCCCCGTCATCAGGTTGCCCTCGATCACATCCAGGGGCTTGGCCGCCAATTGACGGGCCTCTTCCACGTCCTCCACGATATATTGGTCGATTCCCTTAACCAGGGCCCGGGTGATCCGCTCCTGCACGGAGCCTTCCCGCCAGGATAGATCGGTCTTGCTTTCCTTGGCCACGCCCACCACGGTCTCGGCAAATTCCAACAGCCGTTCCGTGGCATCTTCCCGCCGATCGAGCAGTACGTCTTCCACATGTTCCAGCAGATCTTTTGGAATATCGTCATAGACCTCCAAGAGGGTGGGGTTCACAATGCCCATGTTCATCCCCGCCTGTATGGCGTGGTACAAAAAGGCGGAATTGATGGCCTCCCGTACGGGGGTGTTCCCCCTAAAGGAGAAGGACACATTGCTCACTCCCCCGCTCACACTGGCGTGGGAAAGGTTTGCCTTCACCCAGGCGGTGCCCTCGATGAAGTCCAGGGCATTGCGCCTGTGTTCCTCCAGGCCGGTGGCCACGGGGAAGATGTTCAGATCGAAGATGATGTCCTCCGGGGGGAAGTCCAACTTTTGGACCAAAATATCGTAGGAACGCTTGGCAATTTCGATGCGCCGCTCCAGGGTGTCCGCCTGACCGACCTCATCAAAGGCCATGACAATGACCGCTGCCCCATAACGGCGGATCAGTTTTGCCTGTTGGACAAAGACCTCTTCCCCTTCCTTCAGGCTGATCGAGTTCACCACACATTTTCCCTGTACC
>CALDPL010000156.1 GCA_937911965.1 uncultured Allomuricauda sp.
AAAGGGGATGACTGCTTTCCTCCCATCCACTGAAGATGGATGGGTTTCCGCAGTATATTTATGAACCGACCTATGGAAGCTTTGAAGACCTTATATCGATATTTGGCTGTTTTGGCGGTAGTGCCGATCTTATCCTGTGGAGGAAGCGGCGGGGACGATTCCCCTGATCCGGTGGTCCCTGCGCCCATGGTGGCCAGTCTGCTCCTGCCCGCAAACAACGAACTGTGCACTGAGGGCATTTTGGTGTCCGATACCCACAGCCTAATTAATTTTCAATGGGAGCCCTCCCAACACACGGACTCTTATACCCTATACCTGAAAAATTTGCAAACGGGAACCGAAAGTTCCAATTCCACCACCGCCACCGAGATTGAATTGACCCTGGAGAGGGGCATGCCCTATTCCTGGTACGTGGTATCCAAGACCGAGGGCAGCACTGAAACGGCGAGTAGCGGTACCTGGCGTTTGTACAATGCCGGTCCCCCCAATACAAACTACGCCCCCTTTCCCCCTCACGACCCCCAACCAAAAATGGGAGCGACGGTGGCCCCGGGTCAATTGGAACTCAACTGGGAGAGTCTGGACCTGGACGGGGACACCCTGTCCCATACCCTATATCTGGATACGGTCAATCCCCCGTCCACGAACCTTGGGGGGACCCAGGAGCAAAGTTTTACGGTCCAGGTAGATTCGGATACGGTCTACTATTGGCAGGTAGTCTGCAAGGACAGTGCGGGCAATGTCAGCGAATCCGGGATATTTGAATTTAGGACAAACCTCTAAACCGTTTAGCTAAAGATGACCGTCTTGTTGTTGTAGACCATGGTTTTTCGGGCCAAGTGAAGCCGAACGGCCCGGGAAAGAACAATCCGTTCCAGGTCCCTTCCCTTGGCGATAAAGTCCGCAATGGAATGGGAGTGGGATACGGTGGTGACATCCTGTTCGATAATGGGTCCCGCATCCAATTGGGCCGTCACGTAATGGCTGGTGGCCCCAATGATCTTCACCCCCCGTTCAAAGGCAGCGTGATAGGGCTTCGCCCCCATAAAGGCAGGGAGGAAGGAATGGTGGATGTTGATGATCTTATTGGGGTACCTATCGATGATTGGTGGGGAGATGATTTGCATATAACGGGCCAATACCACAAAATCCACCCTATGGGCCTTCAACAGATCCAGCTGGGCCTGTTCAATGCCCTCACGGTCATTGCCCTCCATCGGCAGATGGTAAAAGGGAATCCCGAATTGTCGTGCCACGTATTCCAGATCCCCATGGTTGCTGAGAATAAAGGGAATCTCCACCTGCATCTCCCCGGCTTGAAATCGGCTCAGAAGGTCATATAGGCAGTGATTGTACTTTGAAACAAAAATGGCCATCCTGGGGATATGCCCATCGGTATGCACCGCCCATTCGATCCCAAAGTCCGATGCCAATTCCTTTTCAAATTCCGCTTTGAAGCCTTCGAGGTCAAGCGGACTTTGGAACTCGCCTTCGAGGCGCATAAAGAAGACGCCGGCCTGTTTGTCCACATGTTGGTCCAAATAGACGATGTTCCCTTCATGCCCATGGACAAAGGTGGTTACGAAACGAATGATTCCCGGGCGATCGGGACAATGGATCAGGATGGTGAGTTTCATAATGCAAAATTCCAGGTAAAATTAGGCTATGGGAACAGGGAAGTCCAGCCGCCCACCATTTTTTGTAAAATCCGAATCAAAATCATTTATATCTTGCATTTTCCGTAAATTGCAGGCTTAAATAAGCACTCTTATTGCCGATGGAACAAACTGCGCCCTATGCCCCCAAGAACAAGATCAGGATCGTTACCGCGGCTTCCCTCTTCGACGGTCATGATGCCGCCATAAACATCATGCGAAGAATTCTTCAAGCCACCGGGGCCGAGGTGATCCATCTGGGGCATGATAGAAGTGTGGCCGAGGTGGTGGACTGTGCCATTGCCGAGGACGTTCAGGCCATTGCCATGACCTCGTACCAAGGGGGGCACAATGAGTATTTCAGGTATATGCATGACCTGTTGCAAGAGCGAGGCGCGGGCCATATCAAAATATTCGGCGGAGGGGGCGGGGTCATCCTTCCCCAGGAGATCAAGGCCCTGATGGGCCACGGGATCGAAAAGATCTATACCCCGGACGACGGCCGGGAATTGGGCCTGCAAGGGATGATCAACGACCTGATGGAACGCAGCGATCGGCCGGTCCCCGATTTGCACATCCCCAAAGGAAGGGATTTGGTGTCCCTGTTGGGGGAAAAGCATGCCGGGACCATTGCACGCCTGATATCCTTGGCAGAAAACCGCCCCGAACAATTTGAGGAATTTCAAAAGCAGATCGACAGTGCACAGGGCCGAGTTCCTGTTTTGGGCATAACGGGTACCGGAGGTGCGGGCAAATCCAGTTTGGTGGACGAATTGGTCCGCAGGTTCCTGGTCGATTTCCCCGACAAGCATTTGGGCATCATTTCGGTGGACCCCTCCAAAAGAAAGACCGGGGGTGCCCTTCTCGGCGATAGGATCCGAATGAACGCCATTGACGATCCCAGGGTCTATATGCGCTCCCTGGCCACAAGGCAGTCCAACCTGGCCCTTTCCAAACATGTGTCCCAGGCCGTACAGATCCTAAAAGCGGCCCATTATGACCTGATCATCCTGGAAACCTCCGGGATTGGACAATCCGATACCGAGATTGTGGAACATTCCGATGTTTCCCTTTATGTCATGACCCCTGAATTCGGTGCTGCCAGTCAATTGGAGAAAATTGACATGTTGGATTTTGCGGATCTTGTGGCCATCAACAAATTTGACAAACGCGGGGCCTTGGATGCCCTTCGGGATGTGAAAAAGCAGTACGTCAGAAATCACGGCCTATGGAATGCCAAGGAAGGGGAACTGCCCATTTTTGGAACGATTGCATCCCAGTTCAACGATCCGGGGATGAACAGGCTCTACAACCAGATCATGGAAACCCTGGTGGAGAAAACCGGGGCCGCACTGAACCCGCCCCATGGACCTGATCCGGAAGTGGACGGGAAGGTCCAGGTCATACCCCCTTCGCGCACCCGCTACCTCTCTGAAATTGCGGAGAGCAATCGGTCCTATGATGTAAAGGGCAGGGAGCAGGCGGATATCGCCCAGAACCTGTACGGCATCTTTGTGGCCCTATCCGTCCATTTAGGTCTGGACCCCGTGGAAGCGGAAGGGTCGCTTTTGGGGCCAAAGGGACTCAGGGACGAGATAATACAGGCCCTTTTGGCCAAGGGGGACCTAGGGGAACTGCCCGGCTTGTTGGCGAAGGAATTCGACAGACAGTTTGCGCGTTTGCATTCCCCGCATTGGAAAAGTCTGATCCAGTGGAGGGAACTTCGTTCCAGATACCGGGCGGACACCTATCATTTCAAGGTAAGGGGCAGGGATATCGGGATACAGACCCATACCGAGTCCCTCTCCCATAGCCGGATTCCCAAGATCGCCCTTCCAAAATACAAGGCTTGGGGGGAGATCCTCCAATGGACCATGCAGGAGAATGTTCCGGGATCCTTTCCCTTTACAGCGGGCCTGTACCCCTTCAAAAGGGAAGGGGAGGACCCCACCCGGATGTTTGCCGGGGAGGGCGGGCCCGAACGGACCAACAGGCGGTTTCATTATGTAAGCCTTGACATGCCGGCCAAAAGACTTTCCACGGCCTTTGATTCGGTCACCCTCTATGGGAACGATCCGGACCACCGCCCCGACATCCATGGAAAAATTGGGAATGCCGGGGTTTCCGTCTGTTGTTTGGACGATGCCAAGAAACTCTATTCGGGATTCGATCTTAGCGATCCCATGTGCTCGGTGAGCATGACCATCAATGGGCCGGCACCCATGCTCTTGGCTTTTTTCATGAATGCGGCCATCGATCAAAACTGTGAAAAATACATCCGGGAGCAAGGCCTTGAACAGCAGGTCCGGGCCAAGGTGAAGGCCATTTTCAAGAAGAAGGGGGTGCAGGCACCCCAATATTACGGGGAACTCCCCAATGGAAACGATGGTTTGGGGTTGATGCTGTTGGGCGTCAGTGGGGACCAGGTGCTTCCAAAGGAGGTGTACCAAAAGATCAGGACAGAGACCCTGGGCCAGGTCCGGGGCACGGTACAGGCGGATATCCTTAAGGAGGACCAGGCGCAGAACACCTGCATTTTCTCCACGGAATTTGCCCTTAGGCTGATGGGGGACGTCCAGGAGTATTTCATTGAACACGGGGTCCGTAATTTTTATTCGGTTTCCATTTCAGGCTACCACATTGCCGAGGCCGGCGCAAATCCAATTACCCAATTGGCCTTTACCCTGGCCAACGGCTTCACCTATGTGGAATACTATCTGTCCCGGGGGATGGACATTGACCAATTCGGTCCCAACCTCTCCTTTTTCTTCTCCAATGGGGTAGATCCCGAATACGCCGTCATCGGACGGGTCGCCCGAAGGATATGGGCCAAGGCACTTAGGGACAAATACGGGGCCGCTGCACGGGCACAAATGTTGAAGTACCATATTCAGACCTCGGGCCGTAGCCTTCATGCCCAAGAATTGGACTTCAACGATATCCGGACCACCCTTCAGGCCCTCTATGCCATTTATGACAATTGCAACTCCCTGCACACCAATGCCTATGACGAAGCCATTACCACCCCTACGGAGGAATCGGTCAGAAGGGCCATGGCCATTCAGTTGATCATCAACAAAGAGCTGGGGTTGGCCAAGAACGAAAACCCCCTTCAGGGATCCTTCATCATAGAGGAACTGACCGATCTGGTGGAAGAGGCCGTATTGTTGGAGTTCGACAGGATCACGGAGCGGGGCGGGGTGCTCGGGGCCATGGAAACCATGTACCAACGGTCCAAGATCCAAGAAGAAAGCCTCCATTATGAGACCTTGAAGCATACCGGGGAGTATCCCATCATCGGTGTGAACACCTTTCTGAGCTCCAAGGGATCTCCCACCATCCTGCCCAAAGAGGTGATCCGGGCTACCGATGCGGAGAAGGAAAACCAGATCAAGACCTTGAAGGCCCTCCACGCAAGGGAGAAGGAACGTGGGGAAAGGGAATTAAGGGAAATGCAACAAACGGCCATTCAGGGGGGCAACATCTTCGAAAAACTGATGGAGGTGGCCAAGTACTGTTCCTTGGGACAGATCACATCGGCCCTGTTCCAGGTCGGCGGTCAATATAGAAGGAATATGTGACGGATCCTAATCGTGTCTGTTGATCAGGGACTTGCGCCACTTTTTAAAGGAAACCCTAAAAATCTTGATTTCCCTTCTGAGCAGGTTGAGGTATTCTTTTTCCTTGACCCCGTCCCGTTCCAGACCATTGCAATAGGAGAGGATGTTCCGGGTCATGATGTTCACAAAGGTTAGGCTCCTCATACGCACCGAATGGGAATTGCTCAAGGCCGCCTGTTCCACTTCTTGGGTGATCAGGCTGGCATCGGTCCTCATGGACTGTGCAATGTCCCCCCGGAAACAGTCCATGTTCTGCATGGAAAGGAATTCCCGGTTCGGGGAAAAGTAGGATGCGACAGCTTCGCTCATTTCGAGTAGCGCCAAAGATCTCCGATAAACGGATAGGGAATTTAAGGAGTGTCTCTCCATTTTTCAAAAGCAATTTTCACCTATAAAATTACACAGCCTCATAAAATTCACGCTTTTTAATTTAAAGTATAAATAGTATTTTACCTTTGAATGTAAATATTTAGCTATAATTTTCCTTGTATATGAAAATAGATGATCTAAACTGGCAAATCCTCGGCCACCTTCAACGGAACGCGAGGGAATCCTTTGCCCATATTGGGCGAAAGGTCGGCCTTACCCCTCCTGCGGTAGCGGAGCGGGTGAAGAAGATGGAGGACCTGGGAATCATAGAGGGGTACGGGACCAAGATCTCCTATGTGCTCACCGGCCACCAATTGAACGCGATCATAATGCTTCGCGCCTTTATGGGAAAGCTCAAACCCTTTTTGGAAAAGGTAAAATCCTATCCCGAGGTGGTGAACTGTTACCGGATAACGGGCAACGAGAACATCATTATGGAAGTGATCTTGAGAGATCAGGGCCATTTGGAAAAGTTCATCGATGAATTGATCATCTACGGGGAATGCCGTACCCATATTGTCCTGTCCAATGTGGTTTCGGAGGCTCCGATCGGAAAGGGAAGGACCATACAATAAAAACCCTTAATTTTAAAGGGGCAAGTCCGAGCTTTAAAGCGGCTTTCCCAAAAAGTGATGCCACAACTATGAAAAGAATTTTGCTCATTGCCGTTTTCTGCTGTATCGGGACCCTGGTACGGGCACAACAATTGGTCCTCAAAAAAGGGGAGATTATGGACTCACTTCCCATTCGGGATACGATCTACAATGGGTTTTCCCTTTATTTGCCCGGCAGTTTTGACCTGGAGAAAAAATGGCCTTTATTGATGGTCCTCGACCTCAAGGGAAGGACAAGACAAGCCCTGTCCATGTTTGTGCAGGCCGCGGAAGAAAAGGGTTATGTATTGATGTCCCCAAGGATTTCGGACAGCCTCTCGGTAACCGACAACATGATCAAGGTCGGGGAATCCCTGGATCGGGCCATGGCGATTCTCCCCATACAGGGGAACAGGGTCTATGCGGCCGGGGAGGGGCTAAGTGGCCGCTTTACCAGTTTGCTCCCCACTTTTTTCAAGGAGGTCCAAGGGGTGGTGTCCATTGGTGCGAACCTGGCCAATCTGGAAGTGCTCGATAGAAACCGACCCTTTCATTTCATTGCGATCGTAAGCAAGGGGGACCATGACTATACCACTTTGTTGATGGATGCCAAATTTTTGAATACCTTGGGATTCCCGAACCAGATCTTGCTTCATGACGGTTCCGGGGACTGGCCCAGAACAAGCTATCTCGAGAAGGCCCTTCAGTTGTTCGACCTTTCCGCCATGGGCAGGAATCTAATTCCGAAGGACCCCTCCTTTGTGGCCAGGGCCTATCGAGAGGACCTGGCCAAGTTGGACCAACTCAAAAACAAGGGGGATCTTTTGGGAATGGATCAATATATGGGGGAAATGATGTCCGTTTATCGGGTCCATAGGGACACGGATTCCCTGCGCAAGGCCAAACGGGAACTGGGAAGGGACAAACGGTTCAGGGCCATGGAAAGAATCCAGGATACAATAAGGGCAATGGAAACCCTAATGCGACAGGACTACCGCTACGCCATGGAGGAGGATGTACTTGCCCACAATTTCAACAATTTAGGCTGGTGGAACCATCAGATGGGACTGATCGACAACTATATAAAAGGGACCGATCCCTATGAAAGACAAATGGGCAAACGCTTGAAGGGCTTTGTCAACGCCCTGGCCGAGGACCATATCGACCTGGTCCAAAGCGAGGCATCGATTGACGAGGATGCCCTGGCATTCCTCTATATGGCCAAGACCATTCTGGAACCGGACAATTTTGAATATTACTTGAAGACCATTGCCCTGTCCTCCAAAAATGAGGATTACGGCACCGCCCTGTTCTATTTGGAGGAGGCCTTCAAAAGGGGTTTTGAAGACAGCGATAGGCTCAACGGCCTGGAGGGCACTGCCCTGTTGAGGATAAGACCTGAATTCAACGAATTGGTATCCAAATATCTGGGCGTATCACGCTATGGGATACAAGGGAATTGAATTTCGTAAATTTGTACAAATGCACCCCATGAAATACTTCGCACCGGTTCTTATGTTATTGCTGATGGCCTGTGGCCAGGGCAAGAAATACCATCCCCAAGGGACGGAACTCCCGGACTCCCCTTTATTGGCCGATATTATAAGATTCCAACAGGAATTGGACGAAAGCTTCCGGGACCCCGAGACCTCGCCCTTGCCCGATAGGTTCCGGAAGGACTTTGAGGGCCTGGACTTTTTTGAGGCCGATACGACCTATGTGGTCAAGGCACGATTCGAAAGGACCCCGGAGGCCAAGCCTTTTTTTATGCCCACGACCACAGATAGAAAGACTTGGGAAGTGGTCTATGGAATTGCCCATTTCACCCTCGACGGCAGCCAGTACCAATTGGAGGTGTACCAAAGCCTGGACCTTATCGACCAGGAGGAGTTCAGGGATTATCTCTTCCTTCCATTTTTGGATGGGACCAATGGGTTGGAAACCTATGGAGGGGGGCGTTATATCGACCTGAGCATTCCAAAGGGGGATACCCTGATCATCGACTTCAACAAGGCCTATAATCCCTATTGCGTATACGACAAAAAATACTCCTGCCCCTTGGTGCCCCGGCAAAACTATTTGAGGACCGAGGTGAGGGCAGGAGTGAAGGATTTCAATCCTTGACCGATTTTAAAAGGAATATATAGCTGCAAAGAGTACGGAAGCCAGGCTTGATGTCGGCGCCAAATCGGTATCGATGAAGGCTTCCTCGGAAGAACTGTCCAAACGTATTTCAGGTTTCAGGGTCAAATCGCCTATGGTCGCACTGCCGGTCAGGGTCAAGGCCAACACATTGGCATCCCCCCCCACATCGGAACCGATGCCCGAAACATCCCCAAAGAATTCGGAGGTCATAAAGTACTCGCCCCGCAGGCCAAGGCTGAAGTTTTCTGAAAGGGAATATTGGGGATAAAGGGCCGCCCCGCTAAAGGAGCCCCCATTGTTTTCGGCACTGAAATGGGCCGCATTGATTCCCAGGTAGAGCTCTTCGGACAGTGCGAAACCCCCGGTATAATCAATCTCGATGCCCCCTTCGTTGTACAGAAAGTTCAAAAACTGTCCGGAATATCCCAATTGGGCTCCCACGGCATACTCCCCGACCGGATTGAACTCGGTCAGGTCCGAGGGATTCATGACGGCCAGCATGGCGGTCCAATCGCTGCCAAGATCAAAATCCGCCTTCAATCCGGTATGGCTGAAGGGACCGTAAGAAAACAGGTAGGAGGTGCTGTAATTGAAATTGGCGGTGGGGGCTATGACCTCATAGCCGATAAAGGTATTGAAGTTTCCAAAGGTCAGGGTGACGGCATCGGCCACCTTCCAATAGACGTACAATTGGTTCACTATATTTCCTGTTGCAGAGTACATGGGGGAGGCAAAAATGGCATCCGTACCCCTGGGACCAAAGACCAGGTCGGCCACAAAGCCCACTTTTTCCCCTTCATAGGCCGCGATAAGGTTTGCCATGCCCAAGGAAAAACCGGGAAGCTGGGCAAAGGATGAACCCGGAGCGATGGCATCCCCGTCGTTGGGTGCCGTGATATTCGCCCGGTAGTAGGCATCCACGGATCCGGCAAAACTGAATTTTGGCTTGGAGTCCCCCTCCTGTGCCATGGACCCCATTGGGGAAAAAGTCAAAAGGACAAGTATTAAATTTTTTCCGAAATTTGTTTTAATGATCGTTTTCATATCATAATGGTTTAAGTGATCCCCTTTTGGGGGACGGTTGAATGATTATTGTTGTTCCAATGGAAATGATCTACAACGGAGCGTTCTGCAAAACGCTCCGTTTCATTTCCTTTTTTTAGGTGCTCTGGAACGGGATGTGTTCCGGATAGGCCTCCATTCCGTGTTCATGGATATCAAGACCCTCGATTTCCTCTTTTTCCGAAACCCGGATTCCAACGGTCTTTTTCAAGATGATCAGGATGACAAAGGAGGCCAGGGTGGACCATAGGATATAGGATAGGGATCCATAGAACTGCACCCAGAGCAGCTTCAGGCCTCCTCCGTAGAGCAATCCTCCATCAAGGGCAAACAATCCGACCAGCACCGTTCCAAGGAAACCACAGACCCCGTGGACGGAAATCGCACCGACCGGATCGTCCACTTTGAGTTTTTTATCGATGAACCCGATGGAAAGGATCACCATAACCCCACAGGTAAGGCCTATGGCAATGGCCCCCCATGTATTGACGGCCCCGCAACCGGCGGTAACGCCCACCAGACCGGCCAAGGCCCCATTAAGGGTCATGGAAATGTCCGATTTGCCAAATTTGTAATATGAAAAGAGGAGTGCGGCAATGGCACCGGAGGCTCCGGCGAGATTGGTATTGACAATGACGCTCCCCACCGCAATGGAATCCGCTCCACCCCAGGCCAATTGGGATCCCCCATTGAACCCGAACCAGCCCAGCCAAAGGATAAAGACCCCTAAGGCCCCAAAGGCCATGTTGTGCCCGGGAATCACTTGCGCCTTCCCGTCCACATACTTTCCAATCCTGGGGCCGACCAAGAAGGCGGCCACCAGGGCGGCCGATCCCCCTACCGCGTGCACCACGGAAGATCCCGCAAAATCCACAAAACCTGCCTCGCTCAACCAGGCATTTTCATCAAAGGGCCAGTACCAACTTCCTGAAATGGGATAAATCAGGGTAGTTAGGAAGATTGAAAAAATAAGATAGGTGG
This sequence comes from uncultured Allomuricauda sp., assembly GCA_937911965.1. Lineage (GTDB taxonomy): Bacteria > Bacteroidota > Bacteroidia > Flavobacteriales > Flavobacteriaceae > Flagellimonas. The sequence goes on from CALDPL010000156.1 coordinate 10,426, forward strand.
AAAATTTGGTTCTTCCGGCTATGGCTCCCGATACGATGGTAGCGGCCGTGGCACAGAAGACGGTCTGGAAAAAAAGATTGTACCAATCCGTTGCACTGAAGAAGAAATAGCCCTGTTCGGAAGGACTGGACCTGAAAAAGCCACCCGCGACCAAATCACTGCCATACATGATGGCATATCCCAGGGCCCAGAACGTAATCGATCCAATGGTGAAATCCACAAAATTCTTCATGATGATGTTCCCCGAATTCTTGCTCTTTGTAAATCCGATCTCCAAAAGGGTGAAACCTGCCTGCATAAAAAACACCAGAATGGCGGCTACGGTGATCCACAGGATGTCCATATCGGTGTTGATGGCCTCAATGGCCTGTAATACTGTTTCTTGTTTTTGTAAAATCATAATCTAAGTTTCTTTGGTTGATGTAATACTGTTTCAGTTGATTGCTGCACTGCCCTTTTCCTTGGTCCTGATCCTATAGGCCTCGATCATATCGGAGACGAATATTTTTCCGTCGCCTACATTGCCCGTACTTGCCGTATCCAAAAGGACCTTGATGGTGGGTTCCAAAAAGCCGTCGGAGACCACGATGACCAAATACCTTCGCTGTATGTCACTTGTACTGTATGAAATACCGCGATACTGTTGCCCCAAGGTTTCATTGCCGACCCCGGTCACATCCCAGTAACTGAAAAAGTTGACCTCGATCTGATGAAGGGCCCGCTTCACATCATCGAACTTGGATTTTCTGATAATTGCTTCGATTTTTTTCATAGTGAATGAATTAATAATTGAATCAAATATATATGTATTGTGCCATGACCCCTATAAAAAAATGGGTATAGAGGTAAAAAATTATTACTATAAAAAAATATACTATGAATAAATAGGGGTATATAATAAAAATAACATATAAATTATAAATATGTTTTTATGAATCAACATCAACCGACGCAACGCCCAAATATTAATTAGCTCCGCTCCGTTCACCCTGC
>CALDPL010000157.1 GCA_937911965.1 uncultured Allomuricauda sp.
AGAGGTGGAGTCCCGACTCAAAGAAGAAGCAGTAAGAAGAGGCTTCAAAAAGGGCATATCCATGCTATGTATCGAGGGGGCGGTTGGCACAGAAGGGAAGTTCCTGTCAGATCCTGAATTTGAATACAACCAGAACCTTGACCGATTGAACGCACATTTCCCATCCTGTTCTTTCACAGTCTACTCGAGAGGAAAATGGGCAGTACCCCTTGAGACAATAACGAAAGAAGAAGCTGAGAAAATCCTCGGCAAAAAAATTGCCGTAGATGGAAAGGAATAAGATAACCCCCAAGAAGGTCCGGGAACTGGTCCATGATGTTTTCGGCGTTGACATCCGGTCCAAGAGCCGCCACGGGTGGAACATGGCCGCCCTAAAAGCCTACGTGATATTGGCCCGGAAATACACCCCGGACCCCCTACAGGAAATAGGGGCGGAAATAGGCCGGGGGCACTCCAACGTCATACACCACCTAAAAGGGTCGGACTTCTACCGCCTAAACTACCCCGACCACATTGGCAAGTTCAAGAAGGCCGATGCGGCACTGGAAGCGATGCGCATGGCAGCCGTAAGTGTTGATACAAATGCGCTGATGGCCATAAGGGGGATGCAAAGGCTTATTGAGCAATGAACAAACCGCCCCATGGCCTATTAAATTGCCGCAAGACTGACGCCCGGGAAAGACCAGGAACAGGCCCCTGTAAAATGGGGTCTTTTTTTTGTTACCTTTGCTTTAATTAGTTAATTTGTATTAATTATAAATAAGCAATGGCAGACGGCAGGAAAAACAATGGAGGGCACTCCACAAAAGGCCGAGCAGGAAGGCCACCCAAAGCCGACGAGATCAAACTGGCCGAACGCATACGCAATGTGATAAGCGATGACGAGCTGTTAGGGAGCTTGGTACAGATAGCCCGTGACCCAGAAGATAAGGGGCGCCTAAAGGCATTGGAACTATTGGCAGGGTACCTATACGGCCGACCAACCCAACGGGTGGAGAACGTAGAATTGCAAGAGCTCCCCGAAATACACTTTGTACGTGCAACGAAGAAAGGTTGAGATAGGCCTATTGGACCACCAGGACGAGTTCCTGTATTCCGACGCCCCAAGTACCGGACTGGTTGCCGGATTTGGCAGCGGCAAAAGCTATATAGCCGCTTTAAAGGCCGTTACCAAGATGCACAGGCAACAATGCCACATTGGGTATTATCTCCCCACATATCAGCTTATAAAGGATGTTGCGTTTGAGAACTTCGTCAGCGTCCTGGAGGATTATGAGCTAAAATACAAGCTGAACGAAAGCGATAAGACTTTTTACACACCGTGGGGGAATATATTCATGAGGTCGCTGGACAACCCGCAGAGCATAATCGGGTATCAAACCGGGTATGCCGTCATTGACGAAGCGGACGTTCTTCCCATGGATAAAATGAAAAAGGCATACGGAGCCGTCGTGGCCCGTAATCGTATCCCGGTCAAAGGCCCCAACTGTACGGACATGGTAAGTACCCCAGAGGGGTTCAAGTTCTTGTATGACTTCTATGTCAAGAATGGGAACGAACGCAGAAAGCTGATACACGCCAACACTTTGGATAACCCTTTCCTTTCAGAAAGCTACATAGAGAACCTCAGGGACACCTATCCCGCGGAAATGCTGGAAGCCTACATGAAAGGTCAGTTCGTGAATCTGACCACGGGCAACGTGTACCGGGCCTTTGACAGGAAAAAGCATTGCGATACAAGCAAAGAGGCTGGAAACAACATCCTTTATGTTGGGATGGACTTCAATATCACCAACATGGCCGCGACCATTTCCATCAAGGAAGGCGATATACGCTACGTTGTGGAGGAAATCACAGGAGCATACGACACGGCCGATATGATAGGGAAAATAAGGGAGAGGCACCCAGGCAATAGAATAATCGTCTACCCCGATAGCGCCGGGTCAGCCAGGAACACAAGCGGAATGAGCGACCACCAAATGTTGAAGCTCGCAGGTTTCAAGGTAGTGGCCCCGCCAAAGAACCCCCCTGTGCGGGACCGTATAAACGCGGTAAACAATGAACTGGAAAAAGGCAGGCTATTTATAAACCCAAACACTTGCCCTTCCCTGCTGGACGCCCTCGAGAAGCAGGGGTACAACAAGCACGGGGAGCCGGATAAACAAAGCGGCATGGACCACGTTGCGGATGCCTTGGGGTACGAGATACACAATAGCCAGGGTGCAAGGGTCAGCTTTAGGCGTTCAAGCGTCTTTTAATTGCACATAATGCAAAGCGCCCACCGAGTGGATAAAAGAAAAATAATAATAATGCAATAAAACCAAGTGAAAACAAACAATAATGCAAGACTTCAACACATACGTAGATTCATTGGGGGAGGATTACGCCTTTCTGGATCGGTTTGCCAAGCGCACGGGCGAACTGGCGGGCGTAAAACTGGAAGACCTCACCGAAATACCCTTTGGCACCCTAAAAGAAGAGCTTCCACAGCGGTTCGAGGACGGGGATATGGAAGGGGCCATTCTTTTATTGTTGGCCACAAAGAAAAAAAAGTTAACTTTGGGCATGGTCAAAAGACTGAGGAACAAAGATAAGTTCCTGTTCCTGTTGTGGGTCAAGGACCAATTGAAGAAGTTGGGGCAGTTAGAGGCGCAATACCTTTCCGCTCCTCCGGATCCAAAAAAGGTTGCCGCCGGCATAAGCGAACTTGACGCACTGGGGGCCATAAACACGGTCGACTTGCTGGCCCAGGGCGACATCCTGAAATGGAACCAAATACGGGCACTCCCCTACGGGCAGGTGTTTGAAAAATTGCTAAAAAGCACAATAGAGGCCAGAATAAACCAAAGATTGAAAAAATGAACTACAACTTAAAAAGACCACTAAGGCCTACCAAGCCAGACCCCATCAAGTTAAAAGGGGTGGACAACCTAAGGGACGCCATTTTGCATTTCCTTTCAAGCAACGACCCCATCGAATGCAGCCACCCAACCAACGGGACGTGGGTGTGCCGTAACCTGCATCAGGCCAATGTTCTTTTCAACACCAAACCCAAATCATAATGGACATAGTAGGGGCAATAGCGGAAATGGTAAATGGTTGGAACGCAGACCCAGAGGCGGACCCACCAGTTGAGGGCCGTTGTGGATTCTGTTGGGAGTTCACCGCCCCCATTCGGGAAAGCGACCTGAACGAATACCAATTCCGTGGCGATGGCTGCTGCGTCCTTGTGGCCCTTACCGACTTCCGTTTTGATTGTTCCGCCCCGTTCAACCCCCGATCCGGAACCAGGGCATTGGGCAGCAGGGTGTGGAACTTCAATCTTCATTTTTTGGCAGTTGACGACCTTGGACTTAACGTATACGACGAAATACCGGGACACCCCCTGGCGGAAAGCAAATGGTCCACCATCCTCAACCCGCTTTATGAGTGCGTGGCCTGCTCCCCGCTTGACTTCTGCGAGCCCTTGGGACAGGCATTGGAGGTGACAAGGTGGTCGGCCACCCCACGGATAGATTGGCAGGACAACAACTACACAGGATGGACCGTTCAGGTTGCCCTGAGGCAAAACAATGTGGCATGATATGGACACTATCGATAATCGCATTTCTTTACGCCCTCAAATCAATTGCGGTCTGGCGGCTCAGGAAGATCCGAAACAGGATAAGCCTACGGGACAGGTCTGGGAAGCTGCGCATAATCCAGATAAACGACCTGATTGACCTTTTAAACGGATATTTTTTATGGAACCAATTCCGCAGGCTGAGATAGAGCGCATAGTAACGGAGGTGATAAACCTCTTCCTGATCCCGAAGTTCCGGGAACTGGGGATGCCTGCCTCTGGGGAATGGGAGCAGAACGTCCACGCAAAGGGAAACGAGATATGGGGGCGTGATTACACTGAGTACCTCGCACTTGGCCGGGGGCCGAACAACGACCAAAGCCCCGAGGCCCTAAAGGCTTGGGTCGGATGGGCAGGCTCCACCATCTTGGCCCAATGGGTCCAGGACAAAGGACTGAACATAAATCCCTATGCCGTTGCTTGGAAGATAGCCCGTGAGGGGACCAGCTACTACCCGGAAGGGACGGACTTATTGGAGGTGCTGGAAAGCCAAGAGGTAGCCGAGTACATCACGGACCAGCTCAGGGACTTTACGATCCTTACCATTACAACGGAATTTCAAAGACAAATGCAAACGGCATGATAATAACGGGACTGAACTCAAATAGATTCTTGACAGGCAACGGAATCCCCGTCCAGATAGCCCCCGATGGCGGCCAGACCTTCGCCACCGGGACATTGGTGACCATGACCATTTCCCGTTTGGCCACCCACCCCGGCCAAGAGGTGTACACGCTCCCCCCGTCGAAACTTTACCCTGGCCCCAATGGCGTGGTCATCGACTTGGCCATCATCCTTCGGGGGCTGATGCCCTACCCATACGTACCCACTGCTTCCTACGAGGACCCGGTGCCAAACTACCAGAATTTCACCTTCACCTTTGAAGAGGACCAGACCAACACCTCGCAGGTGTTCTCCAATAAGACGTTCGTCAGGGGCTACCGCAGGACATGGACGCCCACCGCGCAAACGCTCGGGGCCACCGAACTGCTCAGCCCGGTGGCAACGATCCCCTTTTGGGACGGATTCCCCATTGCGGCTTTTCAAATGGAGGCCAACACCATAAAACCCTTACTTGTGTTGCCCGAAGGCCTAGGCCGCAGGATGCGCCCACCCAATGCGTGCGACCCCCTGTACGTTCGTTTCATGAACTCATTGGGCGGGTACAGCTTTTGGATGTTCAATTCCTGGGACTGGGGCCTGGGGTCATCCCCATCCGGTGTCGTGGAAACCACCGGCCCGGACAGGAGCCTTGGGTTCACACAGGAAAGCACGATCACGGCACATGGGAGGGTAAAAAGCGAACACTACCCTTTAATGAGGGACCTTATAAGCAGTCCCGTTATTCAGATATACAGCACGGGGGAAGTTCCATTTGACCAACCATGGACCAAGGTGGAGGGCAAGAGCAACACCTTTGACGTTGGGAACTATGATGGGATGCGAGAGGTTTCGTTCCAATTCGCTTTGGACCAAAAAATACACACCCAAACAACATGGTGACAATCCGCATACATGGCACGGATGACTACCTGGAATCGCAGGAAGCCCAGATCACCTATGTGAAAACAGCGGGGGATTTGGCCGAGATAACATCAGCCAACTCGTCGTTCTCCTGGGCCATGAAATTCCCCAAGACCCCCAACAACACCCGTGTACTGGACGGACTTGGCCTGGTGGGCAGCGGAAGCCGCAAGCCGTACGTAAAGATCTACGTGGATCTTTTGGACAACGGTCTGCCCATTGCGCTCAAGGCCCTTTTGAACATCAAGGAGACCACGGACCACTATGGAATATTCATCCAAGAGGGCTTTGTGGACTTCCTCAAGGACATCACATCGGACACCATTGGCGACACCCTTGACCTTTCGGCTCTGGACCACGAAAGAAACATTGGGACTATCATTGCCAGCTTCGCCCTGACCGAGCCGTACGCATATCTGATATCGGACGTCAACGGAGCCTATGGGGCCAACATAAGCGACACCACAAACCTGAGGGCCTCGCACATGGTGCCCTTTGCCCGGGTAATGTTCCTTTGGGATGCCATCTTCGCACATTACGGGTGGACCTACTCATTGCCCGTGATGGCACACAACGCCATAGACGCTTTGTGGATGTCGTACCCATCGGAGATAGTTTATGGCGAGAACCCGGAGGACACTCTCCAGGTGGCGGAAGTAGGTGCGACCGACACAACCGCCCTTCCCGACCAGTTCACCATCCAGGACCAGACCGTCATTTGGGAGACGGCCACCCTCGACCCCGACTACGTAGCACAACAGGCGGGGGCCTTCATCACCCGGTTCGTCATCCAACAGGCCGGGAATTACTTGGTCCGCTTCCATAGCCGGGGACTGGTAAGGTTGGAAACCCAATACGCCCAGGTCAGCACGACCACTTACACGAACCAGCTTTACGTGAACGGATCCTTGGTGGCCACCGGGAACGGGTCGACCAGTACGGAAACGGCCGAGGTCCAACTGCTCCTTTATGCCGGGGACATCGTTCGGATGCAGGTCCGGGCGCAGCGAATCGAACAGACCACCGATTTTGAAATAGACGTGGCCGATTTGGACATCTACCATCTAGGGCAGGGGGAAGTCAGCTTTACCCAGGCCTTTATAAAATACAGGGTGGCCGACTTCATAAAGGAAATGATGGTACGGGAAGCCCTCACGCCTTTTGTATACGCAGAGGACCGCCACATCCAGTTCCTCAGCCTTGACGATAGGTTCAATGCCGAGGCCGTCGACTGGACCGATAGGTTCGTAAGGCGCACCAAGGAGACCTATCTTTACCGGGACTACGCACAGGAGAACCACTTGGTCCACCGTTATGACCAAGAGGGAGCGGATTTTAACAATGGCACCCTCTTGGTGCAGAACGAAAACCTGGAAACGGAGAAGGACATATACCAATCCCAGAGTTTCAGCCCTGAGGATAGGCTCACCCCTTTCCTCAGCGGCGGGGACCAATACCAAGTTCCCATCCTTAAGATGTTCGAGGTCGAGGTCAAGGAGCAGGACGGTGTTCTTGTGGGCACGTACAAGCACTTGAAAGACCGCTTCTTTTTTGTTCGCCACCAAATCAGCCAACGCAGCATCTACATAGACGGTGCCCCGGCCGACAACATCCCGTTGGTCGCAATAAATGGCACCGTGTTCAGCGACATAGTGGCCGCCCGGTACGTGGACTTCTTTAGAATGGCAGCCGATGCAAAGGTCCATACGGTGGAGGTGACCATCGGACTTGCGGACATCGTTCACCTTGATTTGCGCAAACTTTATTACTTTGGCCAGGAGGCCGGCTATTACATTCTGAACAGGCTGTCCTACCGAACGGGCAAGGTGTCCCAAGGGGAGTTCATACGGGTGGTCCCACGCATAAGGACGGCCTCATTTTCTAACGGATTTTCAAATGGATTTGCAATATGACAAGAGAACAGATTTCAGAAGCGATAGACGACAACGTCCCGAACAACAACGAAAAGGCCGTAACGCCCGCTATGGTGCGCACCGCTTTGGAAGCATTGAACGATGGGGCCTTTATAAAGGATTCCGACACCCTGGAAGACATGGACTATGATTCCGAACAGACATTGGCCCAGAAGTTGGAGGCAGCGAGCGGGGGCGTACTTTTGAACACCGTATCGGGCAACATCAATGTGAGGAACCAAGCGCAGGGCAGCAACGTCAGCGGGGACGCCAAATCCACCATGACCATCCCCACGGGGGGCAACCACGAGGAGGAACTCAGGGTACGGGTAACCTTCACAGATGAGATAGTTGGCGACTACACGCCCATTGTCACATGGGAGGCCAACGCCACATGGCACGCCAATAATGCCGTGATAACCGCTTGGGGAGATAAGTCATCCACGGGGCTGGACGTGTACCTGCAACGTATTTATGATAGCCCGGTAGGGAAGATTCACGTAACCTTGATAAAGATTTAGACATGGCCGAGAATATAAAACTGGCAGAATTTGACATCGACGTGGATGCCGTGGTGAAATCAGCGGCCACCCTGCGAAAGGAAATACTCAGGCTCAAGGAAGAGTCCAAGGAGTTGACCGATGAGGCCTTTGTGGAGAACGAGGCGGCCCTCAAGGCCCTTAATAGCGAGTACCGGAAACATATCAAAGTGATCCAGGAAAGCATAGAGGACACCGCCAAGCAGGCCAACCGGGAGGAACTGCTCAATGCGGCCCTCAACCAGGAGGCCCTGACCATCAACGACCTTCGTGCGCAGAACAAACTGCTTAACCAACTCCGCAACGAGACCAACCTGTTGACCGATGAAGGTCAAGCGGAACTTGCCCAACTGAATGAACAGCTGGACAAGAACAACGCACTGATCAAGGAGAATGTCGACAGCCTGTCCCAACAGAAGATAAACGTCGGGAACTATTCGGAAAGCATAAAGGACGCCCTCGGGGGGATGCTGCCCATGAATCAGAGCATCACCCAGTATATCACCAACATAAACGAAGCTGGAGGGGCCTCCCAATTTTTTGCCGGGGGGATCAAGCAGGCCACTACCGCAATGGTGGGCCTGACAAAAGCCGCCCTGTCGTTCTTGGCCACCCCCATAGGTGCGGTAATAGGGGCCTTGGGAGCGGCCTTTCTGCTGGTCCGCAACGCCATGGACCGCAGCGAGGAGAGCACGAACAAGATAAGGAGGTCGTTCTCAGCGGTGACCGGGGTGGTCCAGGCCGCCCTAAAGGCACTGGAACCATTGGGGGAGTATCTGATAGACGGTATCGTATGGGCCTTTGACAAGGCCACCGAGGCCGCCACTAAGTTCAGGCAGGCAGGGGCCGACTTCCTGGATTTCGTCGGGTTCAAATCGGCCGCACAGAACCTTCGGGACCTGGACCGGGCCATCAACGAGGCCATAGAGGGGACGGAAAGGCTGGTGGATGCCGAGATAGCCCTGGAGGACGCACAAAGAAAGGCCCGAAGGACCCAATTGGAATACATGAAAGATGCCGAGAGGCTCAGGCAGCTAAGGGACGACGAGAGCAAGTCCATCCCCGAGCGCATCAGGGCCAACGAGCAGCTAGGAGATGTGCTGCAACGGCAATTGGCCGTGGAACTAGAACTGGCCCAACGGGCATTGGCCGTGGCCGAGCTGCGCGTCAGTACGGAAGGGGCCACAAAGGACGCATTGGACGCACGGGCAGCGGCCCTGACCGAGATAGCGGACATCGAGGAAAGGATCACGGGCCAACAGTCCGAGCAGTTGACCAACCGCAACGCCCTTATAAGGGAGGCCCAGGATTTGGCCATCCAACAGCAGAAGGATGCTTTGGATCTGTTCTTGGCCGAGCAGGGAGTCAGGGCAAGGACCCTCCAGGAGGAATTAGACCTCGAGAGGGAAGCATCCGAACAAAGGCTAGAAATCTTGAAATCCGAACTTGCGGCCAAGAAGATTAGCCAAGACGGATACGCTGCCGCCGTGCTGGAAATCCAGAACGACCTTATCCGAAGGCAGGCCGAAATAACGGCCGACAATGCCATGCGTGAGATCGAGCAGCGCAGGCGGATGTTCGAAAGGCAAAGAGAGGACGCTATGTTCTTGTCCCATGCCTTGGCGGAGCAGCGAAAGGCCGAGAACAATCAATTGCTCGCCGACGAAAAGGCCCTGGCCGAACAGCGTCTTGCCCTTGGGCTGATCAGCCAACAGGAGCGGGACGATGCCATACGGGAACTCACCGAGGCGAACAGGCTGGCCAACAAAGAACTCGACAAACAGCGTGAGGACATCGAAAGACAGGAAGCCCAGGAACTTCTTGCCCTGGAGTTCCAGGAGCGGATGCGAACATTGGAGGCCCAACGCAACACCGAATTTGAACAACAACAGGCCCAACTTGCCGAACAGATGCGGGTCCAACAGGCAGCCCTAGAGGAACAGCGTAGGCAAGGGGTAATCAGTGAGGAAATCTATCAGGCCCGCCTGGCCAACATTCAGGCCGAGTACGAACACAGGAGCGCACAGGCCAGCCTGCAAATGGAGGAGGCTTTGGCGAACCAGAAGCTCGCACTCACCTCCGACGTCCTTGGAGCTATTGGCGCATTGGTCGATGAGAGTTCAACGTTCGGCAAATCATTGGCCATTGCCGAGTCCCTGATCAACACCTACCAGGGTATAACCGCCGCATTGAAGGCCCCTTGGCCTTTGAGCATCCCCGCTGTGGCGACCGCTGCCCTGACCGGGTTCAAGGCCGTAAAGGACATCATGAAGACGAAGGTCCCGTCCTCATCGGGGGGAACCATAACGGGAGGCGAATCGCAAGGAGCCAGCCTCGGGGCCGACTTACAATTGGCAGGCAACCAGAGCAACCTAACGGCCGTGGCCGCAAGCGGGAACGCAGCGGTACAAGACCAGATACAGCGCAATGCCGATCAAGCCAACATGGCACAGGAAGTCAGCGCAGCGGTAAGGGAAGGGGCAAGACAGGGGACTGAGCAGGGTTCCGAGCAGGGACTTACCAACCTCAGCGACAACAGGGCGATACAGAACGCAAGCACTTTCTAATGGTGAGGATAGGAATAGGGATAACCACATATAACAGGCCGGATGTCCTTGAAGAAGGATTGTCCCAACATCGAAAGTATCTGCCCCCGGGTGCGGTCCTGGTCGTGGTGGACGACGCCTCCGAACCCCCTCCCGACCTGTCAGATGTCCACACGTTCACGTTCCCCCACAATGCGGGGATAGCCGCCACAAAGAACAAATGCATCGAACTGCTGATGGACCATGGCGCCACCCATTTCTTTCTGTTCGACGACGACACCTGGCCCAAGGCCAAGGGGTGGCACCTTCCCTATGTGGAATCGGGCGAGCGGCACCTTTCCTTCACCTTCCCTACATTGGCGAACGGCAAACACAATGGTAGGAAGTTGTTGGCAACAAAAGGAGGGGTGTCTCGGTATGCTTCCCCCTGCGGGTGCATGCTTTATTTCACCCGGGAAGTGGTGGAGCGCATCGGGGGGATGGACGTCGGTTTCGTCCAATGGGGAATGGAACACGTGGACTTCTCCCGAAGGGTGTTCCTTGCCGGACTCACCTCCCAGCCCTATCTTGACGTTGCGGGCAGCCTGGACCTGATCTATTCCATGGACAGGGAGCAACGGGCCAAGGGAAGCACCCCGAAGAGCATCCGAATGAAGGTCTTGGCCCACAACAGGAAGCGGATGGAACTCTCCACGGGGAGCCGCTTTATTCCCTACCGCCACCCAACGGATGGCGTGTTGTTGGCTTCTTACTTCGCCACCGCCCCAGATGGGCAGAGCGGGCATAGTTGGGACCCGGATCCCGAAGATCTATTCCCATTGGTGGAAAGCTGCCGACGGCACGGAGTGCCCTTCAAGGTATTCCATGATTGCCTGCCCATCGATTGCGATGAGTTTCCAAGAGTCCAAGGGCCAACGGACCAAAGCTCCAACGTCCACAGGTGGGGGGTGTACCTTGAATGGCTTTCGCAACAGGAATCCCCGCCCCCAAACATCTGGATGGTGGACAGCACGGACGTAGAGGTGCTTCGAAATCCTTTCCAGGCCTTGGACCCCGAAGTTCTGTACTCAGGTGACGAGGCGGAAAAGGTGGACAATATCTGGATGCGTAAAAGGCAGGAACCACACCTTGGAACGCTAACGGACTATCGGGAAGTTATATCGGCCAATGCAAGGAAACCATTATTGAACTGCGGCATAGTGGGGGGGTCCCTCTACATGGCGATGAAGTATCTTGTGCACAGAGCGGACATCCACGGCAATCACACCCGGGGGGTTTCGGCCTCCACCGACATGGCGGTGCACAATTACATCGCGCACAAACATTTCCCTGGGCATTTTGAGCACGGAATAAAAATAAACACTAAATTCAAGGCATTCCAAAGGAACGATGTTTCTTTTTTCAAACACAAATAGCATGAGGATAAACCACGATGGGCACACCCTTCATATTGAATACAACAGCGAGGGCCAAATATTCGAGATACAAAGACACGGCAACAAGTTCTTTGAAATCCAAATGCTCGAGGCCATCGCAAAACTTTCCTACCGTCCCGGTATCTGTTTGGATATAGGGGCAAACGTGGGGAACCACACGATATTTTTTTCCCGCTTCTGCAACTTCGACGAGGTGTGGGCCTACGAGCCAGACCCCGACAGTTTTGCATTGCTGCAATACAATGTAGAGGAAAACACCACCCGCACGGTGAGGGCCTTTAATGTGGCCATTGGAAACAAGGCGGGCACGGTACGAATGACTTCCGACCCGGTGAACCCTTCCCGCAACCACATAACAAAGGGCGATGGTCGGGAGGTCCCCATAGCCCCTATAACAACAAATTTACAAGTCGCCCTAATGAAGATTGACGTAGAGGGCCACGAACTTGAGGTCATCAAAGGGGCCTATGGTGTAATAGAACGGGAGAGGCCCGAAATGTTCATTGAGCATCATGGGGACCACCAA
>CALDPL010000158.1 GCA_937911965.1 uncultured Allomuricauda sp.
AAAGGCACCGTATAAGAATTTGCTTTTGTGGTATATCTCTGACTCAGGTGAATTCATGTACTTGGGAACACGCTTGTCTGATTTCAATGTCCGCCCAGCCAACCCCACAATTTTCCCTGAAATACCGTGTAGTGGAAAGATTATCCTGTCATTAAAAAAGTCGAAACCGCTTTTATTGAGCAATCCAAGAAGAGTCATTTCTTCTTGATTAAATCCTTTTGACGTGAGATGGTCTAAAAGGTCCCTACCTCCATTCGTAGCATAGCCCAATCCAAACTTCTGAATGGTTTGAGATGAGTAGCCTCGTTGTTTTAAGTAAGTTAGCCCTATGCTTTTCCCAGAGTCTGAGTTCATCAGCCTGTCAGCATAAAACTGTTGAGCTGCTTCATTTACCAGATAAAGCTTTTCTCTTTGTGCAATTCTTTCTTCTACCTCTTCGCTTTGGTACTCCTCTTCCAGCTCTATTTGATACTTTTTTGCTATCAACCTTATTGCCTCTGGAAATGAGAGTTGATCGTGTTCCATTACAAACTGTATGGGACCTCCAGCTTTGCCACAGCCAAAACATTTGAATATGTTTTTGGACGGAGAAACACTAAATGACGGTGTTTTTTCAGTATGAAATGGGCATAGCCCTATCATATTGGAACCACGTCTTTTGAGTGAGACATAGTCCTCAACGATATCAACAATTTCTGCTTGTTCTATTACTTCCTGTATGCTCCTTTCTGATATCATGGATTAATAATTCCTGTAATTCTGAACAGCCATGTCCTACATTTCGTTAGATCCATGTAAACTCATTTAACGTAAACATGTTGACTTTTAACAAATGTATAACAATTGGCTGCGAATCAATTAAGCTTGTATGCTGTTATAGTTGTAAGATTCAGAAATAAGTTAAAAGGGTGTTCTCATAGTGTGTTCAACCCCGTTGCCCGAAGTGGTGGCGGGGTTTTTTATTTGAAGCTTGTGACCAAATCATCCATAGTATAAACTCCTTTTTGACCTGTTATGAATTCGGCAGCCTTTATTGCGCCAATGGCAAAGCCATCTCGTGAAAATGCATGATGCGTTAACTCAATGTTATCAATCATAGAATGGAAAAGCAATTTATGCTCACCGTGATAGCCGCCAACTCTTTTACTAATGATTTTAAGACCATTCTTTTTAACGCCACCTTCATCTAGGTACCAGTGGTCTAAACTCGGTATTTGACTAATACAGATGTCAGCCAGGGTGATAGCAGTTCCACTTGGTGCATCTTTCTTCTGCGTGTGATGCGTTTCCTCGACCATCACTTGGTACTCGTCATTATTGCTCATTAATTTGCTGAGAAATATTGCGGTTTGATTGAATAGGTGCACCCCAATGCTGAAATTGGAAGCATAAAATAAGGTCCCACCTTTGGCTTTGACAAAATGCTCCCCATGAACACCGGGGCAGAGGCCGTGGAAACCGCCCTGAAAATCGGGAGGAGATGGGCCTATCGAAAAAAGGGGATTCCCGAGAACCAGGCCCAGATCGTCGTCTGCAAGAACAACTTCCACGGAAGGACCACCACGATCATTTCCTTTTCCAACGACCCGGTGGCCCGAAAGGAGTACGGGCCCTATACAGAGGGCTTCATCGCAATTGAATACGATGATCTCACCGCTTTGGAACAGACCTTGAAAGGCAATCCCAATATCGCAGGCTTCCTGGTCGAACCCATTCAAGGGGAGGCCGGAGTCTACGTACCTTCCCCTGGGTATCTGAAAGGGGCCAAGGCCCTATGTGAAAAGTACGGGGTACTTTTTATCGCCGATGAGATTCAAACGGGGATTGCCAGAACGGGCAAAATGCTTGCCGTGGACCATGAGGGGGTAAAACCAGATCTATTGATCCTGGGCAAGGCCCTCTCCGGAGGGGCGTATCCCGTTTCCGCGGTCTTGGCGGACGATGGGATCATGGAAGTGATCAGCCCGGGGAGCCATGGAAGCACCTTTGGGGGAAATCCTGTGGCGGCGGCTGTGGGCATGGCGGCCCTGGAAGTGGTAAAAGAGGAAAAATTGGCCGACAATGCCCAAGAACTTGGGGAACTGTTCCGCAAGGAAATGAACGGTTTCATCACGGGCTGTGATCTGGTATCCCTGGTCCGTGGCAAGGGATTGCTCAATGCCATTGTCATCAACGACAGCGAGGACAGTTCCACGGCATGGGATATCTGTCTGGCACTTAGGGACAATGGACTATTGGCCAAGCCCACCCACGGGAACATCATCCGATTTGCGCCACCCTTGGTAATGAATCGGGAACAATTGATGGACTGTGTGGACATCATAACCAATACCCTCAAGAAATTCTGAGCGTAGAAACTCCGAAACAACCGAATATCAAAGGGGGAGCACGGTAAAAGTCCATGCTCCCCCTTGTTTTTTGTTGTAGCGGGAAATACTCAGCAGGGTCCTAAAAGATCATATAACCCACCCCCACGGTAAGGTAATTGCCCCTGACCTTGAAATCTTCACTGCCGGTATAGGAATTGTTCAGCTGAAAGGAATAACGCGCCTCCATGAAAAAATCTTCGGTTATATCAAAGCCGATTCCCCCGGTCAGGCCGACTTCGACACTGCTGAAATCCTCCACCGATTCTTCCAGGGAAAAAACGATTTGGGGACCCAGCTGCAAATTGAACTTTTCCGAAATCCCAAAGATTCCCAGAACGGGGAGGATCAGACCTTCGGCATCGTTCACATTGGCATAGAGCAATTCGGGTCTGATATTGAAATTCTCGGAAATTGTGAAATCGGCCACTGCACCGACATAGAATCCCGAATCGGAATCCGAAATACTGAAACCTTGGGTCTTGATACTGCCCCTGACGTTCAAATAGCCGGCAGTCGCCCCCAGCCGTACTTCCTGGGCCTGGGAATGCAATACAGATCCAAATACAATCAGGGCACACACTAAAACTTTTCTCATATTGGGTTAGGTTTTGTTTTGAACGTGCCAATATAGGCCCAAAGTCCAAGGATTCCAATACGCAACTCAGAAAACAGTCCCGTTCAGGGACGGGGTGGAAGGGTTCAAGGCAAAGTTTCCATAATGGAGCGAAGGTCTAAAGCGCGCATCATCAGACCACTGCGGCCTCCAAAAGCTCCAGGCGCATCTTCCCGGCATCAAAGGCCGCCCGTATGCCCAGGGGAAGGGTAAAATTACCGGGCACATGACCAAAACTCATTCCATATGCCGCCGGAATGCCCAGAGGCGCAATTCGGTCCATTAGGACTTCCCTCAGGGTAAAATTGTCGGTTTTCTTTTCCCGGTCACAATCCAGGCAGACCCCAAAGATGATGCCCGCGGCCTTGGGGAATGTACTTCCATGGATCAATTGGGTGAGCATTCTGTCCATGCGGTAGGGCGCTTCCCCCACATCCTCCAGAAAGACGAGCTTGTCGGTAAAATCCATTTCATGGGCGGTGCCGATCAAGGAGGCCACCAAGGTCAGGCTCCCCCCGATGAGGGGCCCCTCGCCAATTCCGGGAAGGATGGTGTAGCGATCGTACTCGGGATTTTCCAGATGTTCGGCATCCTTCAATTTCAGATTTTTGATTTCCAGGGAATCCTTCCCCCGGATCAGAACCTTGTTGAAATACTTTTGCCCGTAGGGATCGTCCAGGGTACTGCCCACCGGTCCATGGAAGCACACCAGGCCGGTCCGCTTGTGGATGGCCTGCAACAGGGCGGTCACATCACTGAAGCCGATCAGGGTCTTGGGATTGGCCCGAATCGCGTTGTAATCCAAAAGATCGAGGATGCGGGTACATCCATAGCCCCCACGGGCACAGAGGATCCCATCGATTTCGGGATTGGCGAACATTTCGTTCAGGTCCAGGGCACGCTGGGGGTCCGTATCGCTGAAGTATCCGTGATTGCCCAGGATGCGGGAGGTATGATGGGTCTTGAATCCCATCTTTTCCAAGGTTTTCAAGGCCTTTTGCAATACATCCGGTTTAACGGCAAAGCCCGGGGCCACCAAGCCTATGGTATCCCCGGGTTTCAGTCTTTTGGGTTTGACCAGTGGCCCAGCTTGGTATTTTGGGAGGGAACCCCAACCGGTATGGGGCATGAGAACGGCAGCCCCAAAAATAGGGGCGGATTTTAAAAAATTTCTTCTTTTGGACATGGGTTCAAGATTGCATGGGGGATGGTAGGGTACACATCCCTTGGTAAAAATGCACAAAAAAAGTGAGATTGTAAATCCGTGTTAATCGCTATTGCGTTGATCCCGTCTCAATTGCCGCTGGATCTTTCGGATGGCCGATTCAATGGATTTTTCGGGTTCGATGATATTGTGTTCTCCCCAGAAACCGGGATCGGAAAAACCAATGGCCTCATCGTTCAGGATAATGGACTTTTTGATTCTTTGCCTGTTCCTTGGCAGATCTCCCTCGGAATTGAGTTCCCAATCGGTAATGGCCATTTCCGCGGACATGCTGTAGACCGAATTGAACCATTTGTCCTGCCAGTCCACCTTGAATTCCAAATTGACACTGCTGTACCCAAAATGCCATTTGCCGTCCCGTACCCGATAATCCACCCTATAGGCCACTTGGGTGGGCCAGACATCCACTTTTGCCGGTTTTCTGCGTACAAAGAGATTGGCGGCCTTTTGCCGATCGGTGATGTTCAGGGAGAATATGGCCGTGGTCAGGGTCTTGTTCTCCACGTCGATATAGAGCTCCCCTTGATAGAGG
>CALDPL010000159.1 GCA_937911965.1 uncultured Allomuricauda sp.
AGAACCTCCCACTACAATGCGATGCATCTAGAGAACCTTCAGTTTCTGGAAAAAAGCCTGGAGGAGGGCCCCGCCAAAAAGGTGGTGGTCACCCACCATGTCCCCACCTACCACAACTATCCTGTGCATTATCTCGGGGATCCCCTGAACGAGGCCTTTGCCACCGATCTGGGGGAATTGATGAAAAAACATGCTCCCAATTATTGGATCTTTGGCCACCATCATTTCAACCCAGGTCCCTTCAAGATCGGGGATACCACCCTTTTGACCAATCAATTGGGCTATGTCGGGATGGGGGAACACAGGCTGTATTCCCCGACGGCCGTATTGGAACTTTAGATCCAAAATGGAGGGAGGGGTGTCCCGGACCGGTCCCAAATTCACAAATCAACCCAAAAAGTCCCTTGGACCAACGGTTTATTTCCATAAATTTATGCCTTCAACCCTAATAAATACACCCATGGGAAAAGTGCTCACAATATGCCTGACCCTCGTTGCAGGCCCCATCTTTGGACAGAATGGACCACAGGACATCTACGGGTTCCAGGTGGAGACCCTCCAAGGGGAAACCTTTGACTTGGGCAGCCTGAAGGGGAAAAAGGTAATGATCGTCAACACCGCCAGCAAATGCGGACTGACCCCCCAATATGAACAGTTGCAGGAATTGTACCAGCGCTACCAAACGGACGGTTTTGTGATCTTGGGTTTCCCCGCCAATAATTTTGCGGGACAGGAACCGGGATCCAATGAGGAAATCGAGGAATTTTGCAAGGCCAATTACGGGGTGAGTTTTCCCATGATGGCCAAAATCTCGGTCAAGGGAGAGGACATGCACCCCCTGTACAAATTCCTTACCCAAAAGGAACGCAACGGATTCCAGGATTCGGAAGTGGAATGGAACTTCCAAAAGTACTTGATCGATGAAACGGGACATCTGGCCAAGGTCATCCTCCCAAAGACCCTGCCCACCGATCCACAGGTCATCGCCTGGATCGAACAGTAAGAAGAATTGCTTTTTTTCTTGGAACCCTTGGAAATCCGAAAGGATTGAAGGGTCGAACCATGCTCTGAAAAGGGTTTAAGGATGCTTTGCCTTTCCATTATCCAGCTGTTGAATCAAACAAAAAAAGTTCACAACCCGCATAAAACCAGGAACTCCGAGGCCATAGAGGAAGATTCCATCCTGTTTGAAATTAAAAATATTTCTCTTTATCATACTACTTCTATAGGTTATATCATATTGACCTGTTATATTTGTTGCCTACTATTTCGATAAACCTGTGGAACATGGATGGGAACACTGATGCAAGAATTGCCATAACAAGGGAAAAGGTCTTGAAAATCTCCACCAAACATATCGGTTGGACCATACTGTCCCTTAAGCTGGTATTGATTTCCTATTTCGCATATGGTATTTTCCAAGGCAGGGACACCGCATTTGCTTTTGACACTATGTTTTTTATCTTTTTGGGGGTGGGCTTCTGTGCCCAACTCATCGACGGGGCCCTGGGCATGGCCTATGGGGTCAGTAGCAGTTCCATGCTCTTGTATTTTGGGGTATCCCCAAAAGTGGCCTCGGCCAGCGTCCACCTGGCAGAAGTTTTTACCACCGGGGTTTCGGGACTCTCCCATCTCAAATTCAAGAACCTCGATGTCAAACTGTTCGTCAAATTGGTGGTCCCGGGAGTGATCGGGGCGGTACTCGGCGCCTACCTGCTCTCCAGGATATTCGATGGCGCCCTTGTGAAACCCTATATCGCCGCCTACCTCTTGATCTTGGGGATACTGATTCTCTATAAGGGCCTGGCCAACAAACAACGGCCGGAGCGAAAAATAAAAAGGGTGGGGGTCCTTGCCTTTCTGGGCGGAATGTTCGATTCCATAGGGGGAGGGGGCTGGGGGCCCATAGTCACGTCCAATATCCTCAAAAGTGGAAAAAGTCCCAGACATACCATAGGGACCGTGAACACCGCGGAGTTTTTCGTAACCTTCTTTGCCACGGCGGTCTTCCTCTACCATGTAGGGGTGGAAAGCTGGCAGGTGGTTCTGGGATTGATCTTGGGAGGGATATTGGCCGCCCCATTGGGTGCCCTGATGGCCGCTCGGATCAATAAAAGGCTGCTTTTGATCCTGGTAGGGCTGGTCATAGTGATCACCTCCTCTTTTACCATTACCAATACGTTCTTTTGAGAATGGGGGACAAACGGATCAAGTATGAAAAGCATGGGGCCGGGAAAAAGGGTCATTCCCCTTTCAGCTTGACCTCCCGCTCGAGGATATTGGTCAAGGTGGCCGCCTGCAATTGAAGTACGGTCTGTGTCCTGATTTCCAGGGCCACCTGTCGGATGCCACAGGTCTCCTCGTCCTCACATTCCTCACAGCGTTCATAGAAATTCTCCGAAACACAGGGCAGAAGTGCAATGGCTCCATCAAAAAGCCGCATGATATCGGCCATGGAAATTTGATCTGCGGGCCGGTTCAGGGAATAGCCCCCATATTTGCCCTTGGTGCTCTTGAGAATCCGCGCGTTCTTGAGTTCCGCCAAAATGGACTCCAGAAACTTCAACGGCATATTGTCCTCTTCCGCAATGGTCCGCACCGAGACCGGTTTGGCCTCCTTGCGGCCCGCTATATGGACCAACGCCTTAATGGCATATCTTGTTTTCTTGGATAACATGGATTTCCTTGGAAGGCACTAAAATACAACTTTTAAAATGAGCCGCAATACCGGGGCCCTTGGACCGCAGATCGGCCAAGTTCCCAAAGGGAACACGGGAACAATGTGAAAATAGGACCGATATTGGCAAATTTCAATGTAAGTTATACACTTCCTTACGACTACCTTTGTCGCTTGTTTTAACTCTAAAAAAAATCCATTTACATTGAATACTGCCATCCCCACAAATAAAAAAGCATTGCTCTCCCTTGCTATCGGTGGTTTTGGGATTGGCCTGACGGAATTTGTGATCATGGGCATCCTGCCCAATATTGCGGATGCCATGGAGATATCCATTCCAAAGGCGGGACACTTTATCGCCATCTATGCCCTAGGGGTCGTGGTAGGGGCTCCCTTAATGGCCAGGATCACCAACAAACTGACCCCAAAAAAATCCCTATTGCTGTTGATGCTCTGGTTTACCCTGTTCAATACGCTCTCCGCATTCTCCCCAAACTATTGGACCATGATGGCCTTTCGATTTTTGTCCGGAATGCCCCATGGGGCCTTTTTCGGCATCGGGGCCGTGGTTTCCGGCTATTTGACCCGACCTGAAAAGGCGGCACGGGCCATGGCCATCATGTTTTCGGGCCTGACCGTTGCCAATGTGCTGGGGGTTCCCCTTGGGACCTATATCGGGCAACAATGGCATTGGAGCCTCTCCTTTTTGTTGGTGGGAATCGCAGGATTGGCCACTTTGGCCAGCCTATACCTTTGGATGCCCAAGGAATCCTTTGGAGAAGGTCCAACTCCCGGGGAAGTTCGGGGAGGCTCGGGGATAAAGAGCAAAAAACTATGGGCCTTGATCGCCCTGACCACAGTGGGGACCGGGGGGTTCTTTGCCTGGTACAGTTATATCGCACCTTTGGCAATCAACATTACCAAACTTCCGGAAACCCATGTCAGCTACCTAATGATCGTGGCGGGATTGGGCATGTTTGTCGGCAACTTTCTGGGGGCACGGATGCTGGAGCACTTTAAGCCTGTAAAATCCGTGGTCATCAGTATGCTGAGCATGGTGGTGGTACTGGGCGCCACTGCCCTTCTGGCAAGTCACACCACAATACTGTACGGCTTGGCCTTTATGGTCGGGTTGATCACCTTTTCCCTGACCGCCCCCATACAGACCGCAATCATCAAAGCGGCCAAAGGGGCCGAGAAACTGGGGTCTTCCATGAACCAGAGCGCCTTCAATATGGGCAATGCCTCCGGGGCCTATCTCGGAGGAATCCCCATGGTATTCGGCCTGGGGGTTCAGTATGCAAGTGTGGTGGGCGCCCTATTGGCCCTGTGCGGCGCCCTGATCGGAATGGCCATTCTCCAGCTCCAAAAAGCCGGTACAAAACAACAACGGAGCAAGGCTTTCCAAACCTGAACAGCTTACCTAAAAGGGATTGGTCCGCCATAACTTCCCCGGAAGGCCATTGAAGGGAGAAAAAAAGTGCCGTTAATTTTTTACCTTCACGCCTTGACATGGCATAACAAAACCCAATTCCCTTGAGGTCACTCATCCCATTGCTGTCCATTTTCCTTTCCTTGGGGCTCTGTGCCCAGGAATTGCCCCCCATACAGAACTATACGGCAAAGGAGTACCAAGGGGAATACCAGAACTGGGCCATATCCCAGTCCCCTACCAAAAAAATTTACATCGCCAACCACTCCAGTCTTTTGGAATTTGACGGCAACCAATGGAACAAGTATAAACTGCCCTCTGCCTCCATCATCCGATCGGTCCGGGCCGTTGGGGAACGGATCTATACGGGCTCCTACCGGGAATTCGGATACTGGACCGCCGGGGAGACCGGGGAATTGGCCTACACCTCCCTCTCTGATCGATTTGACGTCCCCCTTTCGGAGGATGAGGAATTTTGGGACATTCTTGCCGTGGAAGATTGGGTGCTGTTCCAATCCCTGGACCGGATATACATCCATAGCCTGGTCGAGGACAGTTTCAAGGTCCTGGAGGCGAAATCGGCCAAGGCAAAACTCCATCAAATCGGAAATCGGGTGTACTTCCAAAGGGCCAAACAGGGGCTGTTCACCATTGAAAATGGACAGCCTTCCCTGGTCGAGGATGCCTCGGAATTGGCCGATCGACCCATTATCGGCATCTATTCCATGGGAAACCAACTCTTGTTGATCACCGAGGATGCTCGTTTTTACACCTATGGGGACCAAGGATTGATCCGCTTCAAGACCGATATGGATCCCTTGGAAGTCAGCCTTTACAGCAGCATTCAGTTGGCCGATGGCAGTTTTGTTCTGGGCAGTATATCCAACGGCCTCTATCACTTGGATGCAAAGGGTGGTTTGATCCACAACATCAACCAGGCCAAGGGACTCAGCAACAATACGGTACTTTCCCTTTTTGAGGATATGGACCACAACCTGTGGTTGGGATTGGACAACGGGATCTCGGTGATCAACCTCCATTCCCCCTTCAGCGAATATGTGGATAAACTGGGGAAGATCGGATTGGTCTATGCGGCCCTGAAGCACAACGGCCATATGTACCTGGGCACCAATCAGGGATTGTTCTCCCGCAGGATCGACGGCACCGACGACTTTAAGCTGGTTCGGGGCACCCAAGGTCAGGTATGGAGCCTGCAATTGGTGCAGGGGACCGTCTTCTGCGGACACAATAACGGCACCTTCACGGTCGAGGGGGAGCGGGCCGAGTTGGTTTCCGACTTCAGGGGAACCTGGGGTGTGAAGGCCCTGGAACCCGACGGCCGCCTTATCCTCCAGGGAAATTACAATGGGCTCAGTGTATTGGAACGCAGCAACGGCCGATGGTCCCTGCGCAATACCCTGGATGGCTTCGGCATATCCAGTCGATTCTTTGAGATCGATTCCCTTAGGGTCATGGTGGAACACGAACAAAAAGGCCTCTACCTGTTGGAATTGGACCCGGGATTGCGGCAGATTGTCGAGCTGGACAATATGCCTCCGATTGGCCACAGTTCCAACCTCTTCAGGTTTCTGGACCGGCTTTATTACAAAACCCATACCGGCATATATGCCCTTGGAGAGACCCTGGATGAAATCACATTGGACAGTATCATGACCCGGTTGATCTTTGAACAGGGGCAGGCCCCGATCGGGATCATCATTCCAGACCCCCACCAGGACAGGCTTTGGTACTTTACCGAGAACGGGATAAAGTACATCGACCGCAGCAGCCTTAGCGGCAGCCTGAACGTCACGAACATTCCCATACCCAGCTCCCTGGTCGGCAATCTGGGGGTGAGTGGGTTTGAGAACATTTCAAGGATTGCGGACAATCAATACCTTATCGGCAGTTCCAACGGCTATATTGCCCTGGACCTGGAAAAGGTAGCCCCCGCCACGGATCGGATCGCGATCAACTCCATTCGATATGGGGATTATGGCAAGGTCACCGACAGGGCCCCCAACCTTTTGCACGGGGAGTTTGAGTTTGCCCAAAACAACCTGATATTTCAATATGCGGTGCCGGAATATGACAAATACACCGAAGTGCGCTTCCAACACCGCCTCGAGGGACTCTACAACGAATGGAGCCCCTGGACCCCAAATTCGGAAACCCGTTTTATGAACCTTCCCTATGGGGACTATACCTTCAGTGTGAGGGCCCTGGTGGGAAACAGCCCCACGGAGAACACGGCCACCTATTCCTTTACAGTGGCCAGGCCCTGGACCCTGTCCACCTTGGCCCTGCTCATTTATGCCCTGGCCCTGGTCCTGCTGTTTCTGTTGATCCACAGGGTCTACAAAAGGTACTATAGAAAAAAACAGGAATCCTTGATTGCCAGGAGCCAGAAGGAACTTGAACAGCGCAACCTCCAGGAAAGGCAACGAATTGCCCAGATCATGAATGAAAAACTCAAGGACGAGATTGAGAACAAGAACCGGGAACTGGCCATTTCCACGATGAGCATCTTGAAAAAGAATAAATTCCTGTCCTCCCTGAAGACCCAATTGAACAGCATCCCGGAAAAGGACCGGGGAATTCGTTCCGTCCTCCGTGAAATCGACCGCAATATCAACTCCGAGGACGATTGGAAATTCTTCGAGGACGCTTTCAACAATGCGGACAAGGACTTTCTAAGACGCATCAAGGCCCAGCACGAAAATCTCACCAACCACGACCTGAGGCTGTGCGCCTACCTGCGGCTCAACCTCTCCTCCAAGGAAATTGCCCCATTGCTCAATATTTCGGTGAAAAGTGTGGAGATGAAACGGTACAGACTGCGGAAGAAGTTGGACCTTCCCCACCCGGAAAACCTCACGGACTATATCCTGAATTTTTAAAGCGGGCAGTCGGGGGATTTCCCCATCCTCTACAATTCCCAAAATTACCTCTACAAAAGCCCTACATCCCCCTATTGACTGTTAAATTTCAAGGGCTTGTGCCCTAAGGCCAAAAATCGATGAAATTTTCAATTTGGTAGATTTCATGGGCCTTTTGTGGCAATCCATCAAAATGAAATCCAATAATTTACCAATGTAGGTTTTTTGTATAGGCCCATCCTTTGTTATGCTAAGGTTAAGCCTATATTTTTAGCATTCGAACTAAACAACTCAAAAATGAAGTATGGCTTTGTAACTTTGGCAATGCTCCTTTGCACCGCTTTTGGCCACTCCCAGAGCAGGACCATTAGTGGAACGGTATCCGACAATATGGGACCCCTTCCCGGGGTCAACGTACTGGTCAAGGGAACCACCGTTGGCGTGGTGAGCGATTTTGATGGAAATTTCACCCTGGATGGGGTGAGCGAAGACGACCTGCTCGTGTTGAGCTACCTTGGGTTCGTGACCCAAGAGATTCCGGTCGGCCAACGACAGCACATCCAAGTGGTCATGGTCGAGGACACCCAGGCCCTGGATGAGGTCATTGTCGTGGGTTATGGTACCCAACTGAAAAGCAATGTGGTCGGCTCGGTCACCAGTGTTGAGGTGGAAGAGGCGACCAACGTCCCCACCACCAACGTATCCGAAATGCTCCGTGGTAGGGCCGCGGGGGTTCAGGTAAACCTGGGGGACGCCAGACCGGGAGGGTCTTCGGACATCATCATACGGGGCAATGTCTCCGTGGCGCCCGGGGGCAATGCACCCCTGATCATCGTGGACGGAATGCCCTATGACAACCTCAATGACGTGGCGCCGGACGATATCGCGAACATCGAGATTCTCAAGGATGCCTCATCCACGGCCATCTACGGTTCAAGGGCCTCCAACGGGGTCATCCTGGTCACCACCAAAACCGGAAAGGTCGGCAGGCCCAGTATCGAGTACCACGGCTACACCACCGTTCAAACCCTGACCAAGAATTTCAACCAGTACGACGGCCAACAATATATAGACCTGAAAAGGGAGGCCAACAGAAACCGCTTTACAGGGGACTACCTAAACGATGCGAACATCTTCTCCCCTTTTGAACTTCAGGCCATCGAGAACAAGAACTTTGTCAATTGGGAAGACCTGGTCCTGCAGGACGCAATCATCCAGAACCACTCCCTGAGCTTTTCCTCGGGCACTGAAAACACCAAGATTTATTCCAGTGTGAACTATTTCACCCAGGAAGGGATCATTCCCAACTCGGGTTACGATCGGGGATCTTTCAAATTGAACCTGGAGCATAAGCTCACGGACAAACTGACCTTCCGAGGAATCCTAAATTACCAAAACGCAAAACAAGATCGGGAGACCGGGGGACTGAACTTTACCACCATCACCCCCTTGGCCATGCCCTATGATGCCGATGGAACCCTTCAAAAATTCTATCTGGGCCCGACCAATACCTCGGTGAACCCCCTTTGGGACCAACGGGAATCCACCGATGAGACCAAGATCAACCTTACGGACGTCAATTTGGGGCTGACCTATAAGATCGCCCCCAGCCTGAGCTATACGCTCAATACCCTGCTCAGGACCCGAAACACCAACCGGGGCATCTACAGAAGCTCCCTGCACTCTGCAGGGGACGAGGGGGTCGATGGTCTGGGCGTGCTTTCGAGCCAGCTCTTTACCCAGGTTTTGGTGGAGAACATTTTGAACTACACCCCAGAACTGAGTGAAGACCATAACTTGGATATTACAGCTGTACAGGCTTTTGACCAGCAACGGGATGAATACACCCAATTGGACAAATCCGGGTTCACCAATGACGCCCTGGGCTTCAACGGCAATGCCACCGTACTATTGAACAATATCAGAAATGTATCCCAACGCAGGCTATTGTCCTATCTGGGAAGGGTTCGATACGGCTATT
The DNA here is from genome assembly GCA_937911965.1 of uncultured Allomuricauda sp. Lineage (GTDB taxonomy): Bacteria > Bacteroidota > Bacteroidia > Flavobacteriales > Flavobacteriaceae > Flagellimonas. The sequence continues at coordinate 8,970 of CALDPL010000159.1, forward strand.
TGGACCGCTACCTTTTGGAGGCCACTGCCCGGGCGGACGGGGCCTCGGTCTTCGCCGAGAACAACAAATGGGGTTTCTTCCCCGCGGTATCCCTGGCCTGGAAAATGCACAATGAATCCTTTCTGAGTAATGTGGATGCGGTCAATGAAATGAAACTCAGGGTAAGCTACGGGGCCACCGGCAACCAAGGGATCAACCCCTTGGAATCCCTTGGAGTGGCGGACGACGTCCCCTATGTGTTCGGGGACGAGACCGTGGCAGGGGCCACCCCCTCTTCCAGGCTTCCCAACCCCGACCTGAAATGGGAGACCACCACCACCTTGAACACCGGGGTGGACTTCAGGCTGTTCAACAACTTTTTGGAAGGGACCTTTGAATACTACAAGGCCAATACCACCGACCTGCTCTTGGATCGTTCCATTGCCGGAACCACGGGGTTCAACGTTATGCGCTTCAATGCGGGAGAATTGGAGAACCAGGGGGTCGAGGCTTCCCTGACCGCCAACTTCATCCGTTCGGAGAACTTCAGCTGGTCCCTGGGATTGATTTTCTCCCACAACAAGAACGAGATCATCGCCCTGACCGGGGAAGTCGATGACCAGGGCAATCCCATCGACATGACCGATACCTGGGGCCGTAGGCTTTCCGTGGGACAGTCCATCAACAACATCTGGATGCCCAAATACGACGGCATCTACCAGGTCGGGGACGACATCATCAATAGCGGAAATCCCCTGGCATCCCCCGGGGACGTCCGGGTGGTCGACCAGGACGGTAACGGACAGATCGACGACAGGGACAATGTGTTCACATCCACGGACCCCGATTGGTACGGTTCCATTACCAATACCATTACCTACAAGAACTTTGACCTCTTCGCCGATATCTATATCGTACAGGGGGCCACAAAGCTCAATCCGGTACTGGCCAATGGGGAACTGTGGAAAGGGGCCATCAACGGGATCAGGGCCAAGTACTACACCCCGGAACATCCCTCCACGGAATATCCCAGGCCCAAGCCGGATACCCACCTGCACCTCTATTCCTTTGCGGTACGGGATGCTTCCTACCTGCGTTTGAGAACCCTATCATTGGGATATAACATCCCCAAGGAGGCCTTTTCAAAAATAGGACTGAAAAACGCCAGGGTCTATCTTACCGGGACCAACCTTTTGACCTTTACGGACTTTAAGTCTTACAGTCCGGAACAGAACCCGGTCGACGGCTGGGAATCCGAATTCCCGGAATCACGGAACATCACCTTAGGCGTAAAAGTAGGATTCTAAAAAAATTGTCATGAAAAAAAGAACCAATACAATATCAATCCAAGGGGCTTTGGCACTGCTGCTCTCCCTGGCCCTCTTTAGCTCCTGTGAGAAGGATTTTCTTCAGGACGAGCTTCATTCGGACACTTCGGTGGACTTCCTGTATTCGACTCCCGAAGGTCTGGAATCCGCCACGGTGGGCCTCTATGCGCTCAACAGGAACATTTATCAGGATCAAAGCCTCAACGGCACCTACCCCCTGATCCTACAGGCCAAGAGCGATCTTGGGGTGGGAATCACCGGGGAGGTTTCCCTATATAGCCGCCTGCTTTGGGGGGCCAGCCTGGGCGATTACGGGACCACTTCCGGTCTGAACGCCCACTGGGTACATTTCTACCGTTTGGTGGATCGTTCCAACGCCATCATCAAGGGGGCCGAAAATCTGGCCGACATGGACACCGACAGAAAAAACCAGGTGCTGGCCGAGGCCAAGGCCATGAGGGCCCATGCATTTTTCTCCCTGTACAGGCTCTTCAACAACATCTATATCACCACCGAGCCCACTACTCCTGACAATGCCTTTGACGTGCCCCAGGACAAGTCTTCCGAAGCGGAGATCTTCGCCTTGCTCAGGTCCGACCTGGATTTCGCCATTGCCAATCTGGATTACAATCCGGGACAGTTCGGCCGATGGGGACAGGGAGCTGCCAGGCACCTAAGGGCGAAAGTGGCGATGTGGGAGGAGGACTGGGCCGAAGCGGCCGCACAGGCCGATGCCATCATCAACAGCGGCAACCACAACCTGGTCACCACCGCGGAAGTCTTTGCCGGGGACCTCAACCATTCGGAAACCCTCTTTGCCATCAACTTCATGAAGGAGACCATTGGCGGGGGAAGCCCCCACATCATGAGCTGGAACATGGTATCCGCCTATTCGGACGCTCCCGGAATGGTACAGTCCGTGGAAAACGGAGGGGCCGGAGCGGGCTTTATCTCCCTGAACCAATATATGATCGATTTGTTGGAAGAAGATCCGGGCGACAACAGAAAGAACAACACCTATTACATCTTTGAGTACGCCTATAACGATGAACCGGGCCTTCCCGCCGGGAAGCAATTGGGAGATCCCCTGGACCTCTACGAGAACCACCCCACGAACCAAAATGAGTTCATGCTCTACTACAGGAGGCAGAACCCCGGGGTGCTCAAATTCTTTGATGAAAGCGTGGAGCCCACGGACCGGAACCATTTCAAGAACATCATGATCTATCGTTCGGCCGAAACCTATCTGATCGGGGCCGAGGCCCATATGATGTTGAACAACACCGCCAAGGCACTGGAATACCTCAATGCGGTCCGCGAGCGGGCAAATACCGCCCCGGTGGGCACCATCGACCTTCAGGCCATCCTGGACGAAAGGGCAAGGGAACTGGCCTTCGAGGGACAGCGTTGGTTCACCCTGAAAAGGACGGGGAAGCTCTATGAGTTCCTATTGGACCATATGAACAACGACAATATGAACGAATCCTATCCGGAAGGAAACCCCAAAGTCCTGTTGAGGGAATATATGAAGAACTGGCCCATCCCCCAACAGCAAATGGACTTACTTGGACCCAATTACCCCCAGAACGACGGGTACAACTAAGGGATACTGAACAGGATTAACTAAAACTTTGGAAACAATGAAAACCAAAAAGAACAAAAACAACATAACCGGTCCAAAATGGTCCCTTTTGACCCTGATGCTGGTATTCGGGACCTTGGTGGGCATGGTCTCATGCGAGGAAGAGGACGATATGCCGCCCCCATCGGCCTATGTGCCACCGACCCCGGAACCCGAACCTGAATCGGGTGAGCCCTGTAATTTCACCACCATTGTGCCCGACCTGGTCGAAGGGATCGATTTTGAATGTGGGGCGCCCGAAATCACCACCTTCGAGGAAAACGAGGGCAGCTTGGAAATCGAATTTGTCGAAAACCCGGACAGCTCGGGGTTGAACCCTTCCGAAAAAGTGGTGAAATACACCCAGACCGCAGGGGTACAGCCCTGGGCGGGTTTCTTTTTCAAACTCTCCGGTAAAATTGATTTCAACGAGCTCCAGGGCATAAAGATAAAGGTGTATTCCCCGGCCCCAGATCAGATTGTCCTCTTGAAATTGGAGGATGCCGCGGATGGTTCCATTGCCAAGGAAGTTCAGGCTCTCACCACGGTGGCGGACCAATGGGAGGAACTCACCTTTACCTTTTCGCCCAGCGACTCGGACAAATTCGACAACATGGTGTTGTTCTTTGACTTCAACGGACCCAAGGATGCCACAACGGTCCATTACTTTGACGACATCATCATGGGGGCCGGCGGAACCGTTGAGGAGCCCACAGATCCCGGAACACCCTCCGGTGCGGCCCCGGTGCCCACCGTCGATCCCCTGGAGGTCATTTCCCTCTTCAGTGGGGCCTATACCAATGTTGAGGTGGACACTTGGAGGACCGATTGGTCCGATGCCACCCTGGAGGAGGTTGCCATTGAAGGGGACGATGTCAAGAAATACAGTGCCCTTGGCTTTGTGGGAATTGAGACCATGGCCAGCCCCATCGACATTTCGGGCATGACCCACATCCACGTCGATATCTGGACCGGGGATGCCACCGGCTTCAATATCAAACTTGTGGATCTTGGCGAGGATGGAATCTTCGGGGGAGGAAACGATGTGGAACACGAGATTGTCATCGAGAACCCCGCCCAGCAGGAATGGGTGGGTCTGGACATACCCCTGGCGGATTTCACGAACCTGACCACCAAGGAACAAATCGGACAGTTGATCTTTTCAGCGGCCCCCTTCAAGGTGCCCACCGTCTATGTGGACAACGTATATTTTTACAACGAGTCAGGAATCAGCACCCGGCCCCTGGCGGGAGCCCCGGCCCCGACCGTGGACCAGGCCAATGTGATCTCGATCTTCAGCGATGCCTATGCCGATGTGGCGGGCACGGACTTCAACCCGAATTGGGGACAGGCCACCCAGGTGACCCAACAGGATGTGGCCGGCAACAACACCCTGGTATACGAAAACCTGAACTATCAGGGCACGCAGTTTGCCACGCCCATCGATGCCTCAGCCATGACCATGATCCATGTCGACTACTGGACCCCGGATGCCACGGCACTGAACCTGTCCCTGATCAGCACCGGACCGGCGGAGACCCCCTATGCCTTTGCGGTCACTACAGGCCACTGGACAGGGGTGGACATTCCCCTGAGCGCCTTCTCCTCGGTGGTGGACCTTACGGACATCATCCAACTGAAGTTTGACGGCAACGGCACCATCTATTTGGACAACATTTATTTCTTTGCTCCCCCGCCCACGGAGCCTACTGCCGCGGCCCCGGCCCCGACCCATGCGGAGTCCGATGTGATCTCCCTTTTCAGCGAGGCCTATAGCGGGGTCCCTGTGGATACGTGGAGGACGGATTGGTCCGCGGGCAACTTGGAAGAGGTTACCCTTGCCGGAAATGCCGTTAAAAAGTATACCGACCTGAACTTTGTGGGCATCGAGACGGTGACCACTCAGATCGACGCCACGGAAATGACCCATTTTCGAACCGATGTCTGGACGGCCGATGCCACCCAGATCAGGATCAAATTGGTGGACTTTGGAATCAATGGCATCTATGACGGAGGGGATGACGTGGAACATGAATATGTCATAGAAAATCCGACCCGGAACACTTGGCTTACCCTGGACATCCCCTTGACGGAATTCACGGGACTGACCACAAGGGCGAACATCGCCCAGTTGATCTATTCGGGACAGCCCGCGGGATCGATGACCCTGTTCGTGGACAATGTGTATTTCCACAAGTAGGCGTTCCAAGGGAAGGATCGATTGATATAAGTTAATGGAAGGTCCCCCACCCCCAAGGTGGGGGCTCCGTTCCCAAGTTTGATTGCCATGAAAAACAAGAAACGTACATCCAATTTTCAAATTTTAAAGATGAGTCTATTGAACATTTCACTGCTGACCCTGCTCTTTGCCCTTTCCTGTAGCTCCGGGGATCCATCGGCCGAAGGGGCCCCCACGGACCTCCAGGTCGAAGCCGCACCCATCGGGGCCGATCAGGCCAATCCCAACGGGGATGGTTCGGGCAAGGTCATCATAACGGCAACGGCCAAAAATGCGGTCAAATACGCCTTCAGGATCGGCACCGGGGATATGATCCAAAGCCAAACGGGAATCCTGGAACACCAATTCCTCGACAACGGCACCCATACCTACGATATTGCGGCCTGGGCCTATTCCCAATCCGGGGAATACATCACCAAGACCCTCAGTGTGGAAGTGTACCGCTCCGATGAGAAATTTGCAACCTTGGTCTTTTTTGATGAATTTGACTACGAGGGAAGGCCCGATGCCCAAAAATGGCACCATCAGATCATCCCTCCGAACAATGGCAGTTGGCACAACAACGAACTGCAGCACTATACCGATCGGCCTGAAAATTCCTTCGTCGACGAAGGCGCCCTAAAAATCAAGGCCCTAAAGGAACAGTATACCTACAACGGTTCCACAAAGGCCTATACCTCGGCGCGGATGAACGCCAAGTTCGCCTTCACCTATGGGAGGGTGGAAGTCCGGGCCAAACTCCCCAGCACTGCGGGCACCTGGCCCGCGATCTGGACCCTGGGGGCAAACTCCAATGAGACCGGGAATTACTTCGGGGACCAATACGGCAGTGTGGGATGGCCCCTATGCGGGGAAATCGACATCCTGGAACAGACCGGATGGGACAAGAACAGTACCATTTCCCATTTTCACTGGGGGGACCTCAACACTGGGGAATACAAGGAAGAGGGCAGCGAGGCCCCGATAGAAAATGCATCCGGCGAGTACCACATCTATTCCCTGGAATGGGACAGCAACAGCCTGAAGACCTATGTGGATGATCGCTTGATCCACACCTTTGTCAACGGTTCAAACAAACCCTTCAACAAAGAGCACTACCTGATTCTGAACATTGCCATGGGCGGCAATCTGGGAGGAACGGTACCGGATGATTTTGCCGAGGGCACCTTTGAAATTGACTACGTCAGGATATACCAATAATATTTGATCGTGCAAAAATTGAATTGATTGGAAGCCTAATCCAATTTCATGGCCCTGGGGAAGGGATCTGGAATCCATCCCCAACCAAAAAAGGCCGGGACCTCCACGGGTACCGGCCTTTTTTCATTGGGCCGGACGTACCTCAAAGGAAAGCAGTTCCCCGCCCTCGAAACGGATGGTGACCTCCAAGGGATTGCAGCACAGTCCACAATCCTCCACATAATTCTGCCGGGGGACCGAAGGGTCCAGGAAGAATGAGATTTCCTCCCAGCAAAAGGGGCATTGGAAAAGGTGTTCGTACATGGGGTTCAACAATTTGTTCAAGTGCCAACCCAAAAATAAGGACAACCGGCCCAACTTTCGATTCCCTTGGCCAATAAATGATTGTCAAGGCATGGGGAACGAAATGAATAAAAATGTTTTTGTGGGTTGCCCATTGAAATACCGGGCCGTGGAACTTCCCTAAAAGAATAAAAAAAGGGGTGCCTATTCCTGAATCGGAATCATCGGGGATCTACGTTTTCATCCTCAAACTTGGTGTCCGCCATGCGCGTACGACGGTAGGCTTCCCGCTCGGCCGGGGATGCCGTATGGTCCGAATCGAACACCAGCAATTGGGCCGTATCCATCTGTTCCAAACCGGCATAGGAAGTAAAAAGATTGTGCTGTAATTGCAGCACCTCCAATTTGGACAATTGGGCAAATTCCAGGGGAATCTCACCACCCAGGAAATTGTTGGCCAGGACCAGTTCCCGGAGCCTTGTCAAATTTCCGATTTGGTGGGGAATCTCCCCTTGGAGCCTGTTGTCAAAAAAGCCCAATTGCTCCAATAACACCAAATTCCCTATGGATTCGGGAATGCTTCCCTCGAGCAGGTTGCTGGATAGGTTGAGTTCCTTGAGGAGCTTCAATTTTCCCACGGATTTTGGGATGGGGCCTTTCAAATAATTGTTGTACATGGAGAAAACTTCCAGTTCATCAAGCCTCCCCAGATCTTCCGGCAGGGAACCTCCCATTCGGTTCATCTCCAACCTACAGATTTTCAATTCTTTTAGGCGGCTGAAGCTTTTGGGCAATTCTCCGTTGATTTCGTTGAAGGCCAGATTGAGCCGCACCAAATGCCTGAGGTCCCCCAAGCTTTCGGGAAGGCCACCCTTAAGGTCGTTCATCATCAGGTCTATGCCCACCACATGGCCCTGGGAAACTTCAATTCCATGCCAGCGGTCCACCGCTGCTTCCAGGTCCCAGCCGATTTTCCACTGTTCCCCCCGGGTGTTTTCATACAGGTCGATCAGGGCATCCCGTTCCTTTGGGGAAACTTGGCCCAATGCCGGAGAGGGCCCCAATAAGAGGCAAAAGAAGCACAAAATTGCGGCCAATCGGATCATTTATCGCTTATTGTCTACACAGAATTTACCTACAAAGGTAGTATTTATCCATGGGACAACAAACCCAACCCCTTGATTCTCTGTAAAATGTTGCCAAATTGTCAAAAATTGTGGTCAACACAAACAATTCAGGGGTCAATCCAAGGCTTCCAAGGCCTGGGAAATCTCCTCCCATTCCTCCATCAAGACTTCCAATTCCTGTTTTTTGCCCTGATAATCATCGAAGAACCCGACTTTTGCTATGGTCCCCTCGTAGTCCATCAGGAGGTCGTGGTCGATCTCGGCGATCTTGGCCTCCAATTGACCTATTTTGCGCTCCACCCCGCCCAAGCGGTTCTTTAGTGACTTCTGCTTTTTTTGGATGTGGTATTCGTTTTCCTTGGAAGCCGCAGGCGCCTTTGGACCGGCCTGGGAAGGCTTTTGGTCCGGCTTCCATGCCTCTTGCTCCTTCCGCTGTTCCAGATAGAAGTCCATGTCCCCAAGGTATTCCTTGATCATTCCTTCCTTGAATTCATATACCCGATCGGTCAGCCCCTGTAGAAAATCCCGGTCGTGGGAAACCAGGATCAAGGTGCCCCCAAAGTTTTGTAGGGCCCCCTTGAGAACGCTCTTGGATTTGATGTCCAAGTGGTTGGTCGGCTCGTCCATTACCAGCACATTGAAGGGTTGGAGGAGCATTTTTGCCAAGGCCAAACGGTTGCGTTCCCCTCCGGAGAGCACCTTGACATATTTGTCCACCTCCTCCCCCCTAAAGAGAAAGGAGCCCAGGATGTCCCTGACCTTACTGCGATTGCTCTCATTGGCCGCATCGATCATGGTGTCCAAGACGGTCTTTTCCCCATCCAGGTACTCTGCCTGGTTCTGGGCAAAATAACCCAGTTGCACATTATGCCCCCTTTTAAGGGTCCCACTGTGATCCAACTCCCCGACCAAGATCTTGGCCAAGGTGGTCTTTCCCTGTCCGTTCTGTCCAACAAAGGCGGTCTTGCTTCCCCGCTCCACCAAAAGATCGATCTTTTGGAGCACCTGCTTTTCTCCATAGCTCTTGGAGAGGTTCTTGAGTTCGAGCACCACCTTCCCGGGGCTTACCGAGACCGGGAACCTCAGCTTCATGGTGGCCAGGTCCTCCCCGTCCACCTCGATCCGCTCCATTTTGTCCAATTTTTTGATCAGGGATTGCGCCATGGTGGCCTTGGAGGCCTTGGCCCTGAACTTCTCGATCAGGCGTTCGGTCTGCTGGATCTGCTTCTCCTGGTTCTTCTGGGCATTGAGTTGTTGTTCCATGATTTCCTTGCGCAGCACCAGAAATTTGGTGTAGGGCTTGTTGTAGTCGTAGATCCGTCCCAGGGTGATCTCGATGGTCCGGTTGGTCACCTGGTCCAGGAACATCCTATCGTGGGACACGATCACCACGGCCCCCGAGTACCCGATCAAAAACTGCTCCAACCAGATTATGGATTCGATGTCCAAGTGGTTGGTGGGCTCGTCCAAGAGCAGTACGTCGTTGCTTTGCAACAACAGCTTGGCCAGTTCGATGCGCATGCGCCATCCCCCTGAGAAAGTATCGGTCAACCTGTCAAAGTCCTCCCGCTTGAATCCCAGGCCCAACAGCACCTTTTCGGTGTCCCCTTGGTAGTTGTAGCCCCCAAGGATCTCATAGCGGTGGGTCAGATCGCTCAAATCCACCATCAATTGGTGGTAGGAGTCGCTTTCATAGTCCGTGCGACGGGCCAGGTCGGTATTGACCCGCTCCAATTTTCCCTCCAGGGCCTTGATTTCCGAAAAGGCCTGATAGGATTCCTCCAATACGGTCCGCCCCGGTTCAAAGTCGATGTCCTGTTTCAAAAAGCCGATCTTGATGTCCTTTTCCGTGGCAATGGTTCCTCCATCCAGGGCCATCTCCCGGGAAAGCAATTTGAGCAGGGTGGATTTTCCCGCCCCATTCTTGCCGATCAGGCCCACACGGTCCCCCCCGTTAAGGCGAAAGGAGATTTCCTCAAAAAGATATTCCCCCCCGAAGGCAACGGAGAGTTTATGGACATTGATCATGATGTAAGGGTTGAATTGGAAGTCAATTGAAGACTTATTCGTATTTTTGCACAAAAATCGGTGCAAATGTTCAAAAAAGGAAGCAAACTGTACAGCATTTTAACAGGAAGTTGTCCAAAATGCCACCAAGAGAGCATGTATAGGAACCAAAATCCATATATCCTTGGCCAAATCTTTAAGATGCACGACCACTGTTCCAACTGTGGCCTGAAGTACAAAATAGAACCCTCCTTCTTTTACGGGGCCATGTATGTGAGTTATGCCCTGGGCGTGGCCTTTGCCGTGGCGGCCTTCATCATATCCTTCCTCTTTTTGGGAAGCAGCTTGATGACCAGTTTCCTTGCCATTGTGGGCACCCTGGTGGTATTCATGCCCGTGATCATCCGCCTGTCCAGGAACATTTGGATCAATTTCTTCGTCAAATTCGATAAGAATACAACCAAGCGGTCTCAGGGCATTGTGGCCCCCGAATAGTACTTTTCGGCAAAACGTTCGATATCGATTCCCTTGTCCATGGGAATCCCCTGTTCAATGTACCCAAACAGTTGTTTTGCGGCATAGGGAGCGATCAGTACACCCCGGGAACCCATGCCATTGAGCACATACAGGTTTTTGTGAAGGGGATGCCTTCCCACCAGGGGTTTGCGGTCCACCACCGTGGGCCTGACCCCCGCCTTGTGGTCCACCACCCGGTACTTACATTTTAAAAACCCATCGAGTTTTTCCAAGAGTTCCGCCTTGGACGCTTTGGTGGGCATGTTGTCCTTGTCCTTCCATTTGTAGGTCGACCCGACCTGGTACAGGGCATCCCCCAAGGGAATGATGAACACCGAACCCTTGATAATATGCTCCTCCCTTAAGTTGCTGGCCTTGATCGTCAAAAGTTCCCCCTTGGTCCCGTTCAGCGGCAGGTACCCAAAATAGGGATCTTCCTTCAATCCATAGCCACAGGCCATGACCAGATTCCGGTACCGATTTCCTTTGTACTCCAGATACCCATCAAAAAGTTTCAGGGCTGAAAAGTCAAAGGATTCCCAGGTCAAGTGGCCCCGTTCCTCCAAATAATGGCCATAGGTCTTCACCAACAGGCCGGTATCAATTTTTCCGGTGTGGAAGACTTCCCCAAAACCAAAGGGCGCATCGATTTTGGGGTTGGAATTAGAAACGATGTCGGGGGAAAGGAACCAATCCAGCCCCGGCCGATCCATGGCCTCGAACCAGGCATTCTGTTCCTGTGTCGAGTTAAAGCGGCGCAGAACGGGGATCCTATGATCGAGGACCACCCCCAGCTTGTGCTCCAAGGCCTGATAAAAGGGCAGGGCAAGCTCCAATTGTTCCCTGGCCTTCCATGCCAAGGTGAACCTTTTCAAGATCACGGCGTTGTACATTCCCCCGGCTACCCGGGAGGCCTGTTGTGACCGATCTGAAATCAGTTGAAAGCTCTTTCCGTGAACCTCCAGGGTCTCACAAAATGAAATCCCCGCCAAGCCCAGTCCCACAACCAAATAGTCCTTCATGGAGCAAAAATACGATCAAATGTGGAATACGGCCCTTTCAATGCCCAATAACTGTATCTTTAAATCCAAATTTTGAAAATGAAAAAGATCCTTTGTGCGGCCATGATGGCCCTTTTCCTAACGGCTTTTGCCAAAACCAAGGCCCATTCGACCATCAATTTGGCCCCGAGCACTGGAATGACCGATCCAATGGCCGTGGACAGCACGGGAGCCAGACAATTTTGGGAAGCCTTGAAATTGCATTGCGGGAAGGCTTTTGAAGGGACCGTTGTGAGCGGAGGCGGAGAGGACTTTAAGGATAAACGTTTGGTCATGCATCTGCTCTCCTGCTCCGAGGATGAAATCCTGATACCTTTCAATGTGGGAGACAACAGAAGCCGAACCTGGATCTTAAAGTTCAAAAATGACCGGATTGAATTGAAGCACGACCACCGACATGAGGATGGCAGTCCGGACAAAATCAGCATGTACGGGGGAACCACCACCAATAGCGGCTTGCCCGCAATGGCCATTTTTCCTGCCGATCAACAGACCCTGGATCTCATTCCCGCCGCGGGGACCAATGTGTGGTGGATCACAATCGACGGGGCCAAATACACCTATAACCTAAGGCGTATCGGCAGCGACAGGTTCTTTTCGGTCGCATTCGATCTGGGCAGTCCGATCGAAATCCCTGCACCCTCATGGGGTTGGGAGGATTATGTGGTTCCTAGGTAAAACAGCTCCAGGGGGCATCAACGAAAAACGCCACAATTGGATTGCGGCGTCATTTCGTATTGAATTGGAAAATGTACTTCTAATAAAGGGGACCGATCAATAGGCCCACATATCCTGTTCCCTGTCCCTGATTTCTTCCTTGATCCTTTTGGATTCCAAAAGTTGGAAGAGGGCATTGTCAAAGATATACTCGTCGATCTTACGGTCCTCATGGACGTTCTCCTCCTTATAGATCACGGCATTGAACCTTCTTGCGTTCAACAGCATGTCAAAGGAAATCGGCCTTGCGGAATTCTGCTGGTTGTACACCTGGGCCTTGTGCAGGATCTGCCTGGCCGCCGGATACCAGATCCAGAACAGCTCCACCTTGTTTTCCCCTGGATCCATGGTCTCATCATCGATGAAGTTCACGTCAGGGGCCACCGGTGCAATGCCCAGCAGCCTGTATTTCAACTCCCCCTGCCTCTTGTCAAAGAACCAGATTCCCTTGATGCGGTATTCTTCGATGTCCGCAGCGGTCAGGTCCCTCTGGTTTATGAACTCAGGGGAAATCTGCTCGCCGGCATTCATCTGCTCGTACCCAAGGTCGGTGGTATCCACTTTGCTCAAGGTGGCCGCCAGATCTGCCAGTTTCCTCTTTTCGGTAAAATAGGAATCCGTATAGACCTCGGTCAAATTCCCGTTCCTGATGTTCTTCATCAGGACGTGGTAGAGCGACCTTCTATCCGCCCCGATGCTGATGGTATCGGTGGGATAGTAGAGGGGAAAGTTGACCCGTTCGTCCAGGTCGATGATCTCCCATACGGTCTTGGACCATAGGATATCCCTATCATCCACGTACCCGTATTTCAAGGGGGCATCGGCGTCCTGCTGAATTTGGGCCTGGGTCTTTTTGCCGATATCCTGGGGCACCTTGGCGTTCAATATGTTCGCCTGTGCCATAAGGGATACGGGCAGGGTGCCCAACAATCCGATCAATAATACATTTTTCCAATTCATCTCTAATCTCTACTTTTTAGTTCGTAAGCTCGACCACCACAGGGGAGACCTTCTTCAACTTGTAGGTCTTGTTGTTGGTGATATAGGCATTGATGTCAAAAATCTGCACGCTTTCGCCCCTTCCGGCCCTGGCAAGGACGGATTTGGCCCTGGCGTCCAATTTGTTGCCCTGCACCACCACGGTGGGCTGTCCGGGAACCTTGAACTTGAACTCGCTCACCGCGAGGTTCAAATCAAAATCGAAATCCTCCAACATGGCGCTGATCGTTGCGATCTCCAGGTTCTTCCTTGGCATTTTGATGCTTCCGGCCTCTCCACGGACGGTTCCACTCGGTCTTGGAATGTCCTTGATACGGAACTCGCTCCTGGTGGAAATTGCCTTTCCATCGGGAAGGGTACCCGAAGCGGTAATGGTCACTTCCCTACCGGTTCCGGGGTTCATGATATAATTGCTGCCACTCCTTCTGCTCAGGCCAGGGGCCGAGGCACTCACCTTGTTATCGGGAATACCGGGAATGGAAATGGTCATGGGGTTGGCCACCCCACGGTAGACCACGTTCATCTTGTCAGCGGAGATCACAGCGGCATTGGGCATGGAAATGGTGGCAAAGGTGTTGTTCACTTCCACCGGTATTTCCGTGGCATCCTGCATAAAGTACATGGTGCCCTTGATGGTGTGGTCCCCGGGAGTACCTGCTGAAATCAGCATTTTGATCCCTCCGGCCTCAAGCTCGTAGTCCTTGCCCTCGGTAAGGGGCCGGCCGTCCAGGGTCAATTCCGCCTTTACGGGCGTGGAAGTCCTGTCGGTCTTGCTCACTATGATTTTCCCATCGTACTTTTCCCCGGCATAGTAGGCCGTTTTGGGGGCATCCAGGGCAGAGGCAAAGTTCTCCAGGGATACGGCAGCGGTAAGGTTGCCTTCCAATAGGTTCTTCAATACCTCCTGTTCGGTGGTCTTGATATCGGCCTGCAACTGGGTCAGTTTGGTCAAAGAGGCCACCAGGGGGAATCCCTCATAGTGGTAGTTGATCCAATCTTGGCGACTTCCGTCCCTTTTTTCCACTTTGCCATCGTCCTTCTTGCCATCGTCGGTGGCAAAACGGGACTTGACCGCGGCCTTGACGGAATTGAACTTTCCATCGGGCAAGGCGGCGATGACCCCCTCGCGATAGTCTTGGATGTGCTTCATGAAGGCTTTTCCCTCAGCGGCCAGATTGTCGCCCTGGAAAAACTTTTGGTCCAGATAATCGGACTTGTCCATGACCACATAGTCCTTGGGGTCGTCCAGGTCGGCGGTCATTTCCTTTTTCAGTCCTTCCAGATAATTGAAGTACACATCGGATAGTTCCTTGACCTTCTGCGCATTTTTGTACAGCTCTCCATATTCGGCCTCATTTTCCAGGGCCTTGGTTTCCAAGCTGCCCAAAAAGGCCAGGTTGTTTTCGGTTGTCGTGGCATTGGAAGTCTCCAGCTTTTCGTTCATCAGTCCGAAAGCCGCAAGTACTTCCTTGCTCATATTCAGGGCCAACATCGCGATGAAGATCAAATACATTAGGTTGATCATCTTCTGACGTGGTGATTGTTTTCCTCCTGCCATGTTTCTCTAATTGGATTTAATTTTAATATTGGTTTAGGTTTGGTTCCCTTAGAATCAATTCCTACTTCCCATGGCGGAAAGCATATTTCCATAAACCCCGTTCAAAGAGGACAGGTTGGTGGCCAAGGATTCCATTTGGTCTTTAAGGGCCCCGGCATTCTGAACCACTTCCTCATTGATGGAAGCCTGTCTGCTGGCACTCTCCAATTGCACCTTGTACAGGCTGTTCAAGGATTCCATTTGGGCAGCGGCATGAGACAGCTCCTCGGAATATCTCTTGGTGTGCTGGATGGCATCCGTGGTAGGTGCGATGTTTTTGGCAGCTCCCTCAAAGTTCTTGATGCTCTCCCCAAGGGAAGTGAAAAGTTCCGCATCGATATTGGCCTCCTTCAAAAGGTCATCCAATTTCCTGGAAAGCAGGCCTTCGGATTCCTGGGCTTCCTTCACGGCATTCTTGTTGCCCTTGGATTCCCCGTTGGACAATTCGGGATAGACCAGGGACCAGTCGTATTCGTCGTCCACAGGTTCGAAAGCGGAGATCGCGAAGATCACTGCCTCGGTAATGAGTCCAACGGCCAGAAGAAGTCCCCCGGTGAAGGGTCCGAACTCCCAGTGAAGGATTTTGAACAATGCCCCGATGATCACCACCGATGCCCCAAGCCCGTAGGCCATATTGAACAGTTTTTTTGTTGATTTTGCTTGTGCCATAATTCTAGTTTTAATTAAGTTATATAAATAAGTATTGGGTTACTAAATTGCGTTATTTATATAATGTTCCCGCTATAATTTTTAACTATTTATCAAAGGCCCCTACTTCCCATACCGTTGGTGAATTGCTCCTCACCCATATAATCCTGAACCGTCCTAAAGCCGATATAGCTCCTGGCCGAATCCTGGTATTCGTAATCCCGGGTGCTCACCTGAAGGAAATAGGCGACATCCTTCCAGGATCCCCCTCGGATCACCTTTCTCATGTTCTGGCCGGAACCCACATTCGGGTTCATGGTGGACAGGTAATTGTAGGCATCCGGGTCAAAGCTGGAGTTGGTCCATTCCGCCACGTTCCCCGCCATATTGTACAGGTTGTATTCATTGGGCTCATAGGATTTGGCCTCCACGGTGTAGAGGGCCGCATCCGCTGCATAGTCCCCGCGTTGGGGCTTGAAGTTGGCCATAAAACAGCCCGTATCACTGATCACATAGGGCCCTCCCCAAGGGTAGGTTCCCCCTTCGATGCCCCCGCGGGCGGCATATTCCCATTCCGCTTCGGTGGGCAACCTGAACTGGTTCACAAACTGTTTGCCCCTTGATTTTTGATCGTCGTTCTTGAATTTGGTCCTCCAGTTGCAAAAGGCCTTGGCCTGCATCCAGTTCACCCCCACCACCGGATAATCGCTATAGGCATCGTGCCAGAAATAGTCGTTGTGCATGGGTTCGTTGTAGGAGTATTCAAAATCCTTGATCCAAACGGTGGTGTCCGGATAGATCTCCTGGACCTCATGGCGGAGAAAATCCTTCCTCCTTCCATCCTTTGCCCGGGCCGCGGCCTCTATGTCCATCCAGGTGTACTTGTACTTGAGTTTGGTCACATCGATGGTCCTCAGGCCGTTGTAGCTTTCCTCCTCGGGCAGATAAATGGAATCCATCACCTCGGTATAATACTCATCCGGATACTTGGAGGTGTCCCATATCAGTTTCTCATCCTTGTTCAGGGCACGGCCCTCATAGCCGGTCTCCCCCATGCCCCCATAGTTGTCGAGCATGTATTTGTCATAGACCGAAAGCCGGGAAGTATCCGCGTCCTTAAAGGCATATCTCCCGATACCGTCGTTATCGGGGCCAATGCCCAGTTCATCGGCCAGAATGGCCAATTCGGTCCTGACGATGGAGTCCTTCACCCATTCCACGAACTGTCGGTACTCACTATTGGTGATTTCCGTATCGTCCATATAAAATGAACGCACGGTGACCGTTCTTGTAGGGGCATTCAAAACCTTTGCCTGGTCCTCCTCTGCCTTTCCCATCACGAAGGCACCCTGGGGAATAAGTTCCATCCCATAAGGCTTCTCCGGACGCCATTTTTTACCACTGACCCCAACTAGTTCACCTTTTGACCTTGATTTGGAGCCGCAACCGGCCAGCAAAAAGACAAGAACCAAGGATGAATAGAATAGCTTTCTCATACTTTAGGTTAAATTACTTTCGATTCAGTTTATAAACTGTGAAACACAAATCCATTAATCTCAAAACTGATTTTTGAATTAATTATTGTGCTGTCACATTTAATGGCGAAAATTTAATTTGTTCAATGAAAGCCCTTCCTATAGGCTTTGAACCACCTTTCGGGGATGTTCTGGTTGCACGCTTCCAGATAGTCCCGTTCGGTGCATGGTAATAACGCCTTTGAATCCTTTTTAGTATGATCGGCAAGAATTGAGGGCACTTCCACCCACCAGCGGCTGGTCAGATGGCTCTTGTAGAATATGAGTTCCTCGGTTTCGGTGGGTACGGTGAACTTGGTGAAGTCCTCGTTTTTTGAAGTGGGGACCTCCGTAATCCTAAAGGAAAGTCCCTCGATGAAATACCAGATGATCTGGGCGATCATCTGAAAGGCCTGGGGGGAATTCTCCCCCTCATAGATCCCAAAAAGAGAGACCCGGTCACTGATTCCGGCATAGCGGGCGATGGTACAGATTTCCCTTCCGGTAAAACCGTTGGGGGAAAAATTTGGGGAAAGTCCCATCTCGCTGGCACGGATGGCCCTAAGGTCCAGGCTCACGATATCACTGCTGCGAAGGACCGGTTCGGCCAATTCCAGATCGGAGGCGATCTCACCCAGACGGTAGGCGTCGAAGAACAGCCGTTCCATCAGGTCGATCTCCTCCTGGGCATTGAAATAGCTTTGGTATCCAATATTGGAGAAATTGAAGAGGTTGTTGGGTTTGTCGGTGATGATCCTGCTCATATAGGAATGGGAGGAAATCAGTTCCTCCTGCCTTCCAAAATCAAAACGGCTGTCGATCGAGACCAGGTTCACCATGTCCCGGATCTTGTCAAAGGCCCTATAGGTCGGATAGGTAATGTCCTGGGTAAGCCCGAGGACAACGGGAACGATCTTTTCCTCCAACAGGCCTGCCACGATTTCCTTCACCACAAAATAGGTGTCCTCCACCGTTTCCCCCGGGCCCACGTCCCCCAAATCGATGATGTTGGAGTTCCAATTGCCCCGCATCAGGCTGTAGAGTTGGATGCGCACTTGGTCCAGGTCCAGTTTTTCGGGCTTCTTCTCAAAGGCATTCCGGGATTCAAGTACCCCAAAGATCGCCACGTCCACATGGGCAAAGACCGGCAAGCCGTCCTTTTGGGTATGCATTTGGACACTCTTGCCCAAGGCCTGTGCGGGCAACAATTCGGTATGGGCCACTACCAGGTCCCCAAGGGGGAGCAAAAAATCGAATGCCATAGTTTATTTCTTGGCTTTTTTCGCTGTTTTTGAGGCAGCTTTTGTCGCTGTTTTTTTCTTTGGGGCCTTCTTCTCCAAAAGGATCTGGGCCTGTTCCAGGGAAACCTTCAAGGGGTCGACATCCTTGGAGAGTTCCACCTTTAACTTGCCCTTGATGATCGTATGCCTGCCCCAACGGGCCTTTTCGATACGAATCTTTTCCTTGGGCCATTCCTGCACCACCCGCTCGGCCTCTTTTTTCTTTTTCTCTTCGATCAGTTCCTCGATATCGGAGGTACCCAGATTATCGAAGTCGTATTTCTTGCCCACATTGATGAACATGCCGTCCCATTTGATAAAGGGGCCGAACCTTCCCTTGCCCTTGGTCACATCCTTCCCTTCATAACTGGCAATGGGCGCATCCGCCTTTTCCTTTTCCAGGATCAGTTCCACGGCCCGTTCCAGGTCCACTTCAAAGGCACTCTCCCCGGCATCCAGGGAAATAAATTTCTTGCCGAAGCGCACATAGGGCCCATAACGGCCTACATTGGCCTCCACTTCCTCTCCTTTGTAGGTCCCCAATTTTCGGGGCAATTGGAAGAGCTCCATGGCCTCCTCAAAGCTGATCGTCCCAATGGACTGTTCGGGAAGTAAGCTGGCGAACTGCGGTTTTTCCTCATCTTCCACCGTACCGATCTGCACCATGGGCCCAAATCGGCCCAGACGAACGGCCACCTGTCGGCCTGTTTTCGGATCCGTTCCCAACACCCGTTCCCCACTGGCCCTTTCGGCCGTTTCCTCCACCTCAAGTACTTTGGGGTGGAAATCGGCATAAAAGGTCTTCATCATCTGTTGCCAGTTCTCCTCCCCGGCGGCGATCTCGTCGAAATCCTCCTCCACCTTGGCGGTGAAATTGTAATCCAGGATCTTGGTAAAATGGTTGACCAAAAAATCGTTCACGATCATCCCGATATCGGTGGGGACCAATTTCCCCTTGTCGGACCCCACAAGTTCCACGAGCTGTTTCTCGGCGATCTTGCCGTTCTCCAAGACCAATTGGAAATAATTTCTTTCGGTCCCTTCCACGGTCCCTTTCTCCACATAGCCCCGGTTCTGGATCGTGGAGATCGTTGGGGCATAGGTCGAGGGCCTTCCGATGCCCAGTTCCTCCAACTTCTTCACCAGGGAAGCCTCCGCATAGCGGAACGGTGGCCTGGAAAAACGTTGGGTGGCCGTAATATAATTGTTCCAAAGCGACTCCCCCACTTTCAAGGCGGGCAACATCCCCTCCTGTTCCTCCGGCACGTCCTCATCGTCGATCCCCTCCAGGTACACCTTTAGAAAACCGTCGAATTTCACCACTTCCCCATTGGCGACAAATTCCTCTTTATGGGTATTGGCCTTGATCTTTACATTGGTGCGTTCCAGGAGCGCATCCTTCATCTGGGAGGCCAGGGTGCGTTTCCAGATCAGTTCATAGAGTTTGGCCTGGTCCCGCTCCAGGGAAGGGGACTGCAGGGTCATATCGGTCGGGCGTATGGCCTCGTGGGCCTCCTGGGCCCCCTTGGCCTTGCCCGTATAGTTGCGGGTCTGCCCATAGGCTTCCCCAAAGTTCTGTTCAATGGCTGCCTTGGCCGCGGCCAGGGCCTCCGGAGATAGGTTCACACTGTCCGTCCTCATATAGGTGATCAGTCCCGCCTCATACAGGCGCTGGGCCACTTGCATGGTCCTGCTGACCGAAAAATAAAGCTTTCGCGAGGCCTCCTGTTGCAGGGTGGAAGTCGTAAAGGGGGCTGCCGGGGATTTCTTGGCCGGTTTTTTGTCCAGTTCGGTCACGGAAAATTCCGCATCCTTATTCGATTCAAGGAAGGCCGAAGCCTCCGCCTTTGAAGCAAAGGTCTTGTTGAGACGGGCGGAAAAGACCTGTCCCCCCTCTGTTCTGAACTCCGCCTTGATCCGTACCGAGGCTTCGGGAACAAAGGCCTCGATTTCCCGTTCCCGCTCGACGATCAGCCGCACAGCAACGGACTGTACCCTGCCTGCGGAAAGTCCGGGCTTGATTTTCTTCCAAAGCACCGGGGAGAGCTCGTAGCCCACCAGACGGTCCAACACCCTTCGGGCCTGTTGGGCATTGACCAGATTGTAGTCGATGTCCCTGGGACTCTCGATGGCCCTTTGTATGGCCGACTTGGTAATGGAGTTGAAAACGATCCGTTTGGTCTTGGATTTATCGAGTTTCAATTCCTCGGCCAAATGCCAGGAAATGGCCTCTCCCTCCCGGTCCTCATCACTTGCCAACCATATGGTTTCGGCCTTGTCGGCCAGTTCCTTTGCTGCGGATCGTCGTGCTGCCGCTGTTCGTGGCGGTGCTGCTGGTGGGCCGGACCGGCATCAAGGGGGGCGAGACACGGGTGTTCCAGGCCGATGGGCCCCACGGCCAGCGCTTCACCCTGACCGAGCCCTGGTCGGCGCTGCTGCTCGACGATGCGCGGGTGATCCACGAATCCACGCCGATCCAGCCGGTGGATGGGCACGGCCATCGCGACACGCTGGTCATCACTCTGCGTGCGGGGAACTTCCAGGGCGACGAGTGAGGAGCGCTGTTGCCGCGGACCAACGTGGATCAACGCGGATTGAAATGCCTAGGGCGCGGGCACGCTTCCGCGAAGTGTTCAGCCGGGCCGCCTTCGTCACCTGCCCGGTGTGGCAACGCTCCTTCCCGGCGCTGATCCGCGCTCACCCGCGGTGGAAGCCACGGCCCGGACACGGCCGTTACAATTGCCGGCCTCTACTGTTCTTGCGGAGCGGCAATGAAGCTTGGTTCCCTGAAGGAGGGCGGCCGCGACGGCACCCTCGTCGTCGTCTCGCGTGACCTGGCCCGCGCCGTGCGCGCCGATGGCATCGCGCCGACCCTGCAGCGCGCACTCGAGGACTGGTCGAACACCGCCCCGCGCCTCAACGCGCTTGCACAGCAGCTGGAAGCCGGCGATGTCGATGGCGCATTCGATCTCGACGTCAGCGCGCTCGCATCGCCGTTGCCGCGTGCCTACGAGTTCGTCGACGGCAGCGCCTACCTGCCGCAT